>JAIRXT010000080.1 GCA_031268125.1 Treponema sp.
GTGGACCGGATGTACCACAACGGCGGCGCGGGCCAGGAGATCGATACCCTGCTCCAGCCCTACTATGACCAGGACAGGGCAAACGGGCTGCTTGCCTGCGATGACGAAACGGTCTGGTACTTTTCGTCCCTATTTTTTAACGATCCCCATTACCATACCATTGGCGGCCAGGACCCCGTAACCGGGAAGGACGTTTCGACAAAACTTTCGTTCCTTATTCTTGAAGGCCAGCACCGCCTTAACATTCCGAATAACCTTGCCCTGCGGATTCACGAGAACACCAGCGACGAGCTTTTTACCCGGGCGGTACAGTACCTGTTTGAAGACGGCACGGGGGTCTGCTACTCCCTTTCCGGGGGCCTGGATACGGGCTATATGCGGAACGGCCACCCGGCCGTGATTGCCCGCATGAGGGCCAAGGTTGGCTGCAACTGGACGGCCCTGCCGGGCATAGAGTACTGCCTGCAGGACGTTACGCGGGTCTGCCTGGCCCAGCCCCTGCTTTTGGCCCTGGACGACATGATGGCAGCGGGGCCGGAAGGGGAGCGCAGCATGGAGCGGCTTAAGGGGCTGTACGAAAAACACCTGTCCGCGGCGGTACAGATTATCAAGGACTCTGCGGACTGGCACTACCGGTACAAGTGGCTGAACCTGCCGGAGATTGTCCTTAACCTGGTGGCCCACGGCCCCATAGAGCGGGGTGTGGACATGTCCCACGGGGGCGTTGATATTTTGGACTTTACCTGTGACGGCGTAGCCCTGGCCACGGCGGCCAATTCCTTTGCGGCCATTGAACAGCGGGTGGCGCAGGAAAAGCGCATTACCTGGGAAAAGCTGTACCAGGTTTTGAAGGACAATTATCAGGATGCCGAAGATATCAGGCTTATGCTAAAATCCGTGCCCCAGTACGGCGCCGGGGGAACGGCGGCCGATGGCTATGCCCGGTATATTTCCGCCCTGTATACGGATCTTATGCGCTTAACGCCCACCGCAATGGGTTTTACCGTTGTGCCGGGGCTTTTTTCCCACGGCGATGTGTACACCCGCGGCAAAAATCTGGGGGCCACGCCCAACGGCCGGTTTGCGGGGGCGGAAATTTCCCACAGCGCCGACCCGGATCCGGGCTTCCTCCCCGGCGGCGGGACCGCGCCCACGGCAAAGGCCAACGCGGTGGCCTCCGTGCAGTGCGGTTACGGCAACTCCGTGCCCCTGCAGGTCGACCTTGACGCACGGCTTGCCCGGGAGATGGGCGGCATAGAAAACATAAAAGCCCTTATCAGGGCCCACAACAAAATGGGGGGAACCTTAATCAACATCAACGTGGTTTCCAAAGAAAAGATTCTGGAAGCCCACGCGGACCCCGATAAATACCCCGACCTGGTGGTGCGGGTAACCGGCTACAGCGCCTTCTTCAAGTCCCTGTCCGCCGAGTACCGGCAGCAGGTGGTGGATCGCTGGCTTGCGGCTTCGTAAATGAAGTAAAACAATGCTGCCCTCCGGGGCGGGGATGTGCCCCGGAAGCCGTCTCTGCCCGGCGCTGTAGCGGCTTCCCTAAAAAATTTCCCGGCCTTCCCGGATAAAAACCGGTATCCGTTCCGCCGGGACTTCGACCCAGCCCCCGCCGCTATAGGAAGCGCCGTCAAAAAAACTGCACCATGTTGTGCCCGGCGGGAACCATACCGTGCGGCTTATACAGCGGGGGGACAGCACCGGCGCTGCAAGTATATCGGGACCCAGCATAAACTCATCATCAATATCAAGACATTCACGTTCACCGGGAAAATCGTATACCAGGGGCCGCATCAGGGGCGCCGAATTGCGGACACAGCGGGCCGCCTCTTTGCAGAGGTAGGGGACAAGCTTCATCCTAAGTTCATGATAAAAACGAATCTGTTCAAGATAAGCGGCCGCTTCCGCAGTGTCAAACCATGCGGCGGCTATATTCCAGGGACTCCGCTCGTTGTTGATTATCCGTTCCGAACCGGCAAACTGGCCGCCTTCCGGCTCGGAATGCCACTGCATAACCGGGCAAAAACAGGCAAGCTCTGTTGCGCGCAGATAAAGCTCCGCTGAAGGCAGGGGCCCGGCAAAACCGCCGGTGTCAAAGCCCCAGAAGATAATGCCGGAAAGAGCAGCAGAAAGCCCCGCCCGGAGGCAGCTTTGCAGTTCCGCAAAGCTGGATTTTTGATCGCCCGACCACAGGATTGACGCCGTATGTAATCCCGTATAACCGGCCCGGCTGAACAACACCCGTCCGGGGCCGGTAAAACCGGCGTATGCTTCGATATAAGACTGGGCATAGCCGTTAATCATTGCGCGCGCTCCGCTGGCAAGGCGCAGATCCTCCTGGTAAATAAATTCGCCGCCGTCGGTCTTAAATCCGTCAACCCCCATTTCCAGAAGATAGCGCCGCTTGGCAAACCAGAGCCGCCGGGTTTCGGCATTGGTCCAGTCGGGAATTAGGGAACCGGCGAACCAGTGTCCCTGCGGAATTTCGTAGGGCCGCCCCGCCTGGTCCTGTACTGCAAGCCGGTGTTCCGCCGCGTAGGTCCGGTCGATGTTCTGCTGGATACTTTCCTCCGGGGCCGCAGGTTTATAAACGGGAATCTGCCACAAGACAAGGCGCAGTCCCCTGCCGTGCAGTTTTTCTATCATGCTTCCGGGATCGGGCCAGAATGTGCTTTTTGAAAAATCAAAATCATGTTCCGCAAAACACTCCCCGCCTTCTTTTGGCGTATAGGCGGCCCCGTTCCAGATATAGAACGTTGCCTCATCGCTCCACGCCTCAAGTACCAGTACCGATGCGGGGAAACGGTGTTTTTCCAGCAGCGTAAGCTGCTGGAAAACCTGTTCCTGGGAATGCCAGCGGTTTGCCGAAATCCAGACGCCGAAGGCCCATTCCGGCGGAAGCAGGGACGGCCCCGAAAGGGACATAAATTCCTGTATAATGGCGGCCGGGCTCCCGGAAAAAAGCACGACGCCGGTTCCGTCCGGCCAGGGAGCTTTTTCCGTTTGGGGCTCCCAGGCCGGCAGTTCCGCGTCAATGGAGCGGACCGCGTCCGCCTTGAAATAAATGTGAATTTCCGCGCCGAATTCAAAAACCGTAACGCGCCCGGTATCAACATAAAGGCCGAACCCCGAATCAGTAAAAAAGAACGGCATGGGGCAGTAGGCGTGTTCTCCCTGTTCGCAAAAATGTTCCTCTACTTTGTTGATAACACGAAAGCCTTTTTTGTTGAGCCTGTCAAATTTTTCGCCCATGCCGTAAACGGCTTTGTACGGCAGACAAACACTCAGCATAGTGCCGGTTTTGGAAATCCGGGCCGTCCCGCCGGGAACGGTAAACTGCCATTCCCGGCTTGTTGACGAATCAAGCACAATACGTTCCATGCGATAATTATCCTTTCAGTCCGCCTGCGGTAAGGCCCTCTTTAAAATATTTTTGCATACAGGTGTAGAGAATCAACATGGGGATGATGGATATGAGCGCGCCGGCCATCATAAGGTTGTACTGCCTGTTGTATTCACCGCTTAAAACACTAAGTATGATGGGTATGGTCGCCTTGCTGCGCTCGCTTAACAGTACCAGAGGTAAAAGATAATCATTCCAGGAATCCATAAAGGCCAGTATCGCCAGTGTTGCCAGCGCCGCCTGGCAGAGGGGTAAAACAATGCGCCAGTGGATAAACCACCAGCCGGCGCCGTCGATCAACGCCGCTTCGATATAGGCGTTGTCGATTGTTTTCATCCGCTGCCGGAGCATAAAAATGGCAAAGGCGTTGAAAAGCTGAAGAAAGATAAAGGCGTTCAGGCTGTTGGACAGGTGCAGTTTTGTCATGATGATAAAAATAGGAATAAAAGTAACCTGCACGGGGATCATCATTGCCGTAAGATACAGCGAAAAAACAAGGTTCTGCCTTTTGAATGGAATTTTGGTCAATGCAAAGGCGGCCATAGAGGCGCATAAAATCCGGGTAACGGTACAAACTATGGCAAGATAAAAACTGTTGAGTATGGAACCTGCGAAATTCGGCATGGCAAAAATTCTGACATACGAATCCAGCGATGGATTTTTGGGAATCCATTCCACGGGGATACTCATAACGGCTCCCCTGGTTTTTAGGGAAGTGATGACCATCCAGAAAAAGGGAAGCGCCGCCAGAAGGGCAAGGAACAGCGCCGCCGCGTAAAAACCCGTCGTTACCGCAATGTTTTTGGTTTTTTTAAGTGTCATACGTTACCCACTTGTCCTGGAATTTCATCTGGATAAATGTAAGAATAAAGATCAGCGCAAAAAGTATCCAGCTTATGGCTGAAGCATAACCCATCTCAAAGTAACGGAACGCATAACTGTATATCCGTTCCATAATCACCATTGTTGAACCCTGCGGGCCTGCGGTATCGGGGGACATCATAATCATTACCTGGGGAAAAAGCTGGAAGGCCCCTATCATGCTGATAATGACGACAAAGAATATCACCGGCGAAAGAAGGGGCAGGGTAATATGCCAAAGCTGTCTTCCCTTTCCCGCGCCGTCAATTTCCGCGGCCTCGTAATAACCCGGGTCAATGCTTTTAAGCCCCGCAAGGAACATAAGCCCGTAAAATCCCATATCTTTCCATACCGATGCCAGAACAACTCCCGGCATGGCCCAGAGCGGATTTTGCAGCCACGCCGGTCCTTTAATCCCAACGATGGCAAGAGCGGCGCTTATGACGCCGTAATCCGGGCTTAACACCCATTTCCATATCATTGCGCCGGCAACCCAGGAACTTAATACCGGGATATAATAAACTACCCGGAAAAAGGAAACGCCATGGAGATTCTTGTTGAGGATCAATGCCGCCGAGATCGATGTCAGCAGCATAAGGGGAAGGTACAGAACCGTAAAATAGATGTTGTTTCCCAGGGTTTGGTATATTTCGGCGCTGGAAAAAATGGCGCTGAAGTTGCGCAGTCCTGTAAAATATTCCCGGAAAAAGGCCCCTGGATCGCCGAAAAGAGTGAGTGCGGTCAGGCCGTTCCAGTTTGTCAGGCTGATGCAAAGGGAAATGATCATGGGAAAAATACTAAAAATAGCAAACCCAAAAAAACTTGGCAGAAGAAAACCTGCCGCCGCCAGGGAGTTCTTGCGTTCCGTATTCATCATATCAGATTCCTTGTGTTTTACCGGGGAGGGCAGCCCCTCCCCGTATGCCGGTTATTTTGAAAGGTCTATTACGCGTTTACACTCCGCTTCCATGTTTGCCAGAGCTTCTGCGGGTGTTACTCTTCCTGCGGCCGCTTCGTTAAGATGCTTTGCCACAATGTCCTGAAGCTGCGTAAACTGGGTTATCACCGGCGGCGTAACAAGGTAGTCAAGGCTTTTGAATACCGCTTCCCGGTTTGACGGAGGGGTTTTTGTTTTGTACGAAGCGATGATGGCGTTGTCTATGACCGGCGGCAGTTCCCAGCCGGAATCAACGCGTATCTGGGCGGCCTGCCGGTCCGAAGATATAAAGGCGATAAACTTTGCGGCCTCAACAGGGATAGTACTGTTGGGGTTGATAGCGTAGCCGTTGGAAAAGAAATGCGTTGCCTTTTGTTTGTTACCCGGTTCCACCACAATATCCCACGCAAAATCGCAGTCCCGCGTAAAATCCGGAAAAGCCCAGATTCCGTTAACGAGCATCCCCAGTCTGCCGGACTTGAAAAGATCCCAATCCCCCATGCCCGCAAGTTGTTCCGGTGTCGGCATCACGTTGGAATCCCGCTGTAAACCAACCAGGTAGGTAACGGTTTCGATGTTGGACGGAGTATTGATGGTCCACTGCTTCCCGTCCTGGCTCAACAGGCTGCCGCCGTTCTGGACGGCGGTCTTGTAAAATTCGGTAAAACTTAGCGGATGAAAATATCCGAAAATATTCGGCCCCAGCGCCCTGATCTTTTTTGCCGCGGCCTGTGCGTCCGCCCAGGTCCAGTTGTCCGTAGGATATGCAATGCCCGCCCGGTCAAAAAGTTCTTTGTTGTAAAAAAGCACCACATTGGAAAAACTGTTGGGAACGCCGAACTGCCGTCCGTTGGCGCTGAAAGCCTCCAGGGCCTTTTGGTTGTAAACCGCCGTATTGATCCCCGCCTGGGTGATAATATTATCCAGGGGGAGCAGGGAACCCCTGCCCGCATAGGCGACGAAATTTTCATAATTCAGCTCAAACACATCCGCCGCCTGTCCTGCGGCGATTTTTGCGGTAAGCTGCATGAAGTAATCGTCGTAGCCGTAGGATTGCAGTTTAATTTCCACATTGGGATTCGCTCTGGTATACAGATCGATCATCTGTTTAAGATAGACTTCGTTGTCGCCGGAACCGGAAAACTGATCAAAACTAATCACCGTTTTGCCCGGTGATGCCGCGGCGTCTGTTTTCCCTTTGGCAAAGCAAAAGGGAATGGCCAGAATAAAAAGCAGCGCTGCCAAAAATCCGCGCCGTAATATTATTGCCCGTGTTTTTACGCTTTTCATGATTCAAAAATCTCCTTATCGGTTGTGTGCAGGGTATTTTCGCATTGATAAATCTGCACGAGTTGACTTTCCGCTTTGTTTTTACATATACTATGTGCAAGCAAAGCGGCCCACCGGTTGTTTTGCCGGAACGCGCTCTTGGCGGAGAGCGTTTCCTGCCTGTTATTTGCCTTAGGCAAATAACAGGCGTTTATTTCCCCCTCATACATGCCTCCTTGATTTTTTCCCCGGCGCACGTACCGAATCCCGCTCCACAACGGAAAGCGGCAGTATTTCCACCCGTTTGGGCAGGCCGGGATTTTTGATATGTTCCATCAGCAGTTCTACTGCTTTTTTCCCCTTGAGTGAAATCGGCTGATGGACCGTGGTAAGGCCGGGGCTGATGTAGCGTGTTATCCGCAGATCATCAAAACCAATTATCGAAATATCATCCGGGACGCGGAGCCCCGCCGCCGAAAAAGTTTTTATGGCGCCGATGGCAAGAACATCCGCAGCGGCAGCCACGGCGGTAACCGGAATCCCGGAATCGAGCATTTTTTGCGCCAACACGACGCCGCCTTCAAAATCGACATTTTGAGAAAATACATACGTGCCGCGGAAAGGCTGGCCGCATTCTTTTAGGGCCTGTTTGAATCCGGCAAGACGTTTCTGCATGACCCCGCTGCCCCGGATTCTGCCGGAAAAAAAGGCAATGTCCCGGTGTCCTTTTTCCAGAAGGTATTTGGCGGCAAGACAGCTCCCGTAACTGTCGTCTATTCTGATGACGCTGTGGCTGTTGTCGCCGCAATAACTGTCCACCAGGACCAGGGGGATGCTGCTTTTTTCTATTTCCTGAAACACCTTGCCGGGATACACCCCAATGGCAATGATGCCGTCAAGGCTCCTTTTCCGGGTAAGGCTTAGATAATCTTCGCCGATGCCGGCGCCGGAAATAAACAGATGATACCCGTTGATCCGCGCTTCGTATTCAATGGCGCTTAAAATTTCCCCGTAAAAGGCGTTTTCAAACATTAAATTGTTTCCCGGTTCTGTCTGGGGTATGAATACGCCGATAAGCAGGGAATCTTTGGTCGTAAGGCTGCGGGCGTTAATGTTGGGTACATAGTTCAGTTTTTTAATGGCGGCAAAGATTTTTTCTTTTGTCTTGCTGCTGATGGATTTTTTCCCGTTGAGAACATAGGAAACCGTGGCGGCGGAGACCCCCGTTTCCTTCGCAATATCCATAATCGTTGCGTCTTTGCCCATAATTTTGTTTAACCGTTTAACCAATATGTACAAGAATATAAGCCTCATCTGATTTTGTCAAGCAAAAATATTAATATTCTGCATACGGGCCGGATTTTATCCGGCAATTCTCGGTTTAACCATTCCAAAACAAAAAGGCGCCGGTAACACCGGTCCTGCGGGGGGCTTGTTCAAGAGCTGAAGTTTCCGAACAAGTCTATTGTATCCTGCCGGTCTTTTTGACTATAGTTTTTTTGGAAGAGGCATGTATGAGCGAATTGTTGAAGATGGTCGATGAGTCCCTGGCTTACATCAGGGAGCGGAGCGCCTTGAAGCCGGAACTGGCCCTGGTGCTGGGATCGGGCCTGGGGCCCCTGGCGGATAAAATCGAAGGGGCCTGTAGTATCCCCTACGGGGAGATTCCCCATTTTCTGCGGAGTACCGCTCCGGGGCACAAGGGCAGGCTGATCCTGGGGACCCTAGCGGGGAAAACGGTTCTCTGTATGCAGGGGCGGTTCCATTACTACGAAGGCTACAGTCAGAAGGACATTACCTATCCCATACGGGTTATGGCCCGGCTGGGGATAAAGAATTTGATTCTTACCAATGCGTGCGGGGGGCTGCGGCGGGAATTTTCCCCCGGCGATCTGATGCTTATTACCGACCATATCAATTTTACCGGGATGAACCCCCTGATTGGGGAAAACGAAGGGGACTTTGGCCCCCGGTTCCCCGATATGTCCAAGGTCTACGACCCGGAACTGCGGGCCCTGTGCCTGGGGCTTGCGGCGAATCTGGGAGTACCTCTGCGGGAGGGGGTTTACGTTGGGTATTCGGGCCCCAGTTTTGAGACCCCCGCGGAGATCCGGCTTTTCCAGGGCTGGGGGGCCGGCGCTGTGGGCATGTCCACCGTGGCGGAAGCCATTGTAGCCCGGCACTGCGGTGTACGGGTTCTGGGCCTTTCCTGCATTACCAACCTGGCGGCGGGGATTCTGGATCAGCCTATCAGTTCCGATGAGGTGATCGCGGCGGCCGATGCGGCGGGGGAACGGTTCGGCCGCCTGCTGGCGGAACTGGCGGGGCGGATGTAGCATGGCGGAAGTATTCGATACGGCTTGTCAGGACGCGGAGTACTGGATCAGGACCTTGAAGCTGCAAAGCCATGCCGAAGGGGGCTGGTACCGGGAAATGTGGCGCTGCGGGCAGGAGATTCCCGCCGCCGCCCTGCCGGCGGAGTACGGGGGCGGCCGCCGGGCCGCAAGCCTTATCTACTACCTTTTGCGGGGGGAGGAAATTTCCGCCTGGCACAAGCTCCGGTCCGCCGAAATATGGACCTGGCACGCCGGGGGCGTTTTGGAACAGCGGCTTGGCGGCGGGGGCGGGCGGCCGGAGGCTGCGGAGTCCCGGCTTATCGGGACGGAAAGCGGCGCGGGGGAAAGCTTCCTGGCGGTGGTCCCCGCCAACACCTGGCAGACGACAAGGATTGCCGGGGGGGACTATGTTCTGGTTTCCTGCATCGTGGCCCCCGCCTTTACGCCGGAAGACTTTTTTATGCTGCCGGCCGCGGGGAAAACCGCAGAGGAGAACCAATGATGGCGGATTTTTCGCTCAGCAACCGGATTGCCGTAGTTACCGGGGCCAACAAGGGGCTGGGTTTTTCCATGGCCCTTGCCCTGGCGGAAGCGGGGGCGGATATTGTTGCCCTTACCCGGCAGGAGGCCCCGGAACTGGACGCTGCGGTCTCCTGCCTGGGGCGGCGCTATGCCTGGCTGGAGGCGGACCTTTCCATGCCGGAAACCATGAACGCCCTGGCAGAAAAGGCCCTGTCCGTCTTTGGCCGGATCGATATTCTGGTGAACAACGCCGGCATTACCCCGGTACACCCGGCGGAATCCTATCCGCGGGAAGACTTGGACCGGGTCTTTGACGTGAACGTGAAGTCCCTGTACCTGCTCTGCCAGGGCGCCGGCAGGGACATGATACGGCGCCGTTCCGGGAAGATTATCAACATCTGCTCTATTCAGTCTTATCTGGGGGGAGTCAACGTAAGCGCCTACGCGGCCAGCAAGCATGCGGTGGCCGGAATTACCCGGGCCCTTGCCAACGAATGGGGGCGCTACGGGATAAACGTCAACGGCATTGCGCCGGGGTTTATGCTTACCGACAACACGGCCCGGCTCCGCAGCGCTCCCGGTATTACGGAGGCCCTGGCGGACCGGGTACCCCTTAAGCGCTGGGGCAGCGGGGAGGACCTTAAAGGCCCGGTGGTATTTCTTGCCTCCGACGCCTCCCGCTTTGTCAACGGCCACCTGCTGGTGGTGGACGGCGGTTTTATAAACGATTAAGCAGCGCCGCCGGGGGTGTCCGGTAAGAGGAAGCGCGTCAGCAGGAGTCTTATTTCCGTGTCGATGCGGCAGTTTTCGATGGCGAATTCCGAAGCCATGCCGAGTATTTCAGCCTGCTTAAATTTTTTAAGCTGTGGATATAAAATATGCCGGCTTTGTAACGCATAAAGACACGCCCTTAGGCGGAATTGCAGCTTATACCGTTCATCTTCCGAAATCGCCGGGAACCAGTTGTCCGCCGTCATATCCATGAGGGATGCGGCCTGTGCCTTTTCGATATGCTGGTTCCATTCCGGGCTAATATCACCGGCAAGGCGCAGCCATGTTGACGCGGCGCAGGGGGCAGTCATTCCCATATATCCTATATCTTTATAGCACCAGAGGAGCCAGTCCAACTGGCGGGACTCCAGTAAGACCAGCGTATCTTCCAAAAGCTGCATGGCCCCGCTTCCACAGTCCTTTGCCGCGTAGCCGAATTCGCCGCACAGGACGGGCCAGCCGAATCGTTTGGTTTCGTTTAAGATACGATCCAGCCCCTCGGCGATTTTTTCTTTCCGTACGCGGCGATCCAGGGAAGGGTCCAACAGTCCGGGATTCCACACCGTAGGGTAATAGTGGAAACCAACCGCCAGTTTATCATCGTCAAACGGCGTCAGGCCGGAAAAATCCATTGAGAAGCAATCGCCTTCCAGCACGATGATATGATTTTTGTCCGCCCTTCGGATGGTTTCGATCGCCTCAGAATAAAATTCATTAAGTGCCCGCCATGACGCCATAGCCGGTTCGTTCAATAAATCGTAACCCATAAGGTACGGCTCACCGCGGTAACGCCCGGCGATAGCGCCCCACAGTTTTACTGTTTGGCTGCGGAATACGCGGTACTCCCAGAAGAGGGGAACCCCGTTGGAATTATCGGAATGCCAGTCGGGATTCTGTGAGCCCGCCGCGGCGTGCAGATCGATCAGGGCGAATATTTTATATTGAGCGCACAGGGCGAACAATTTGTCAAATACGGCAAAGCCCTCCTCAAGGAACGTATCAGGGTTATTGTCATCGGTAAAAAGGCGGTAATTAAAAGGAATTCTGATAAAATTTACGCCGCAGCTCTTTAGAAGTTTAAAGTCGCCTTCCTGCAGGAAGGTATTTTGATATGTATTAAAAAAGCGCACCGCCGTTTCCTGCCCAAAGGCATCCTGAAAGGCGGAGCGTATTATTTTCTCCGAGGCAGGAAGGCCGATCATAAAATGTTCAAGGGACAGCCATGTTCCAATCCCAAAACCCCTTAAACGGATCCGTTTTCCCTGGTAAACGAACTGTCCCCGGTCAGTTTGAATAAAATCCATATCCTGTTGATTTTAACAAATTATTTCCCGGTAATTCAAGGTTTCACGGTGAAGCCCGGCAATTCTTGTGTATGCTATTGAAAAACAGCCTGTTTGGGCATACCATGATTTTTGTAGGAGGATATGATGAAAATATTCCGTATGGCGGGAGCGCTGGCGCTCCTTGCCTTGTTTGCGAGTCCGGTATTTGCCGGAGGAAAAAGGGATACCCCGGCGGTTCCGGCGGCCGGGAGCGTCCTTAGGGTGGCGATTCTCACAACCAGCGGGGTTGATGACGGGTCCTTTGGGGAAGATTGCTGGAACGGCATTCTGGAATTCAGCCGGCTTAACCCCGAAGCGGACATTACCTCGATCAAAGAGCCCGACATGGCAAAGGTAGTTACCGCGGTGGCGGACGTTATTGCCGACTACGATGTGCTGGTTCTGCCCGGTTTCCAGTTTGCCCCGGTAGGTTCGGTGCTGCAGGATAACCCGGACCGGAAGGTGATCCTGGTGGACACCGCTCCCACGGACGCGGAAGGGAATACGGTCGAACTTCCCAATATCTATTCCATGCAGTTCCACGAGGAAGAGTCCGGCTTCTTTGCCGGTATCGCCGCGGCTCTGGAGACCAAGTCCGGCAAGGTAGCGGTAGTAAACGGTATGGCCTTTCCTTCCAACGTGAACTACCAGTTCGGCTTTATGAGCGGGGTGAACTACGCGAACAGGCACTTTGGGGCAAAGGCGCAGTGCATCGAGCTTCCTTCCTACGCGGGGACCGATGTAACCGGCAAGCCCGTGGGGGGCAATTATATCGGCGGTTTTGCCGATGAAGCCACCGGCAAGGTGGTGGGCCAGGCCCTGATTAACCAGGGGGTGGATGTGATGCACGTGGCCGCGGGGGCTTCGGGGAACGGGGTTTTTACCGCCGCCAAGGAAGCCAGCGGGGTTTACCTTGTCGGCTGTGATGTTGACCAGTACGATGACGGCTTCAAAGGCAGTGAGAACATCATGCTTACCTCCGGCCTTAAGGTGATGCACACCAACGTTACCAGGCAGCTCCAGGCGATTAAGGACGGCAGCTTTAGGGGCCAAAATGTGCTTCTGGGGGCGGATACCGATTCCACCGGCTATGTTTCCGCGGAAGGCCGCAGCAGGCTTTCCGCCAATACCAGGGCCAGGCTGCAGGAAGCCTACGATCTGCTTAAGGCGGGGAAGATTGTCCCGGCGGCGAATTTTAACGGCCACACGCCCGCCAATTTCCCCGGACTTTAAGGAACCATTATGGCGGTTGATTCAGCCGGTTTGACCAGTTCAGCCGGCGAGGACGGGCCCATCGTTGAGATGCGGCACATCACCAAGCGTTTCCCCGGAATCACCGCCAACGATGATATAAGCATCAGCATCAAGAAGGGAGAGATTTTCGCCTTCCTTGGGGAAAACGGCGCGGGGAAGTCCACGCTGATGAGCATGCTTTTTGGCATGTATGAACCCGATGAAGGCGAAATCTTTGTACGGGGCCGGAAGGTCTGCCTTTCCTCCTCCAACGCCGCGGTAGCCCTGAATATCGGCATGGTCCACCAGCACTTTAAACTTATCCCCAACTACAGCATTGCGGAAAACATTATCCTGGGCATAGAGCCGGAAAAGAAGGCCCTGGGCCTGTTCCCCTATGTCGATATCCGGGGGGCGGAACAGCGGATAGCCGGGTTATCCCGGTCCTACGGCCTGGAGGTGGACCCCAAACTGCGGATTGAGGAAGTGAATGTTTCTATCCAGCAGCGGGTGGAAATTCTCAAGATGCTTTACCGGGAAGCGGAGATACTGATATTTGATGAACCCACCGCTGTGCTTACCCCTCAGGAGATAGAGTTCCTGTTGGAGATCATGCGGGAACTGCGGAACAAGGGGAAGACGATTATCTTGATTACCCACAAGCTGGAGGAGATAAAGGAGATTGCCGGCCGCTGCGCCATACTCCGCCGGGGGAAGCTGGCGGCGGTACTGTCCGTGGCGGAGGCTTCTACCCACGAGATGGCGAACCTTATGGTGGGCCGGGAGGTAAGTTTTACCCGGAAGAAAAAGCCCCCCCGGTACGGGGATGTGGTGCTGCAGGTAGAGGATCTCCGTGTTAGGAATGAGAACCAGTTTGAAGTGGTAAAGGGCGTAAGTTTTTCCATCCGGCGGGGGGAAATTTTCGCCATTGCCGGGGTCTCCGGCAACGGGCAGGTGGAGATTGCCGATGCCATTGCGGGGCTGGTAAAGCCTTCCGGGGGCCGTATCCGCCTGGGGGGCAGGGATATCGGCGCCGAAAGAATCCGCCGCCGGATTGAAGAAGGAATTGCCTACATCCCCGAGGACCGGCAAAAATACGGGGTAATCCTGGACTTTAACCTCCAGGAAAACCTGGCGATAAAGCAGTACTATCTTCCTCCTTTTTCCTGGCGGGGAGTCCTGCGGGAGGAAAACTTTAAGGATTATGCAGAGGACCTGAGCCGCCGTTTTGATATTCGCAGCGGCCAGGGGACCCGTACCCTTACCCGGTCCATGAGCGGGGGAAACCAGCAGAAGGCCATTGTGGCCCGGGAAATCTCCCTGAATTCCCGGCTTTTGATCTTTGTGCAGCCCACCAGGGGCCTGGACATTGGGGCCATAGAAAACATTCAAAACCAGATTATTGCGGAGCGGGACCAGGGCAAGGCCGTGCTCCTTATCTCCCTGGAGCTGGACGAGGTGATGAGCCTTGCCGATACCATCGGCGTCATTTACAACGGTGAGCTGCTGCGGGTATCGGCCGCCGCCGATCTAAGCCCCAACGAGGTGGGTAAGTACATGATGGGGGTAAAATCGTGAAGTCCCCGGCCGTAAAGTCTCCTGCTGCGGGGCCGCCTGCCGCTCCCGCCGGGACATTCACCCGGCGGCTGCTCCGCTGGCTTTCGGAAGACCGTACCAGCCCCGTGGTTCTTCCCCTCTTTGCTATCCTGCTTACCCTGATCACCGCGTCTATTCTGCTCCTTATCCTGGGAAAGAACCCCCTTGCCGCCTTTGCCGCCTTCCTGCGGGGGAGCGGTTTTATGATGAAGACCGCCTACGCCGGGGGCCAGAACATGCTTACCGACTTCCTCTCCTTCCTGGGGATTCTGGCCCCCATGCTCCTGGCCGCCCTAGCGGTGATCGTGGCCCTAAAGGCGGGGATGTTTAACATCGGCATAGCGGGGCAGATGCTTGCCGCCGCCTTTATCGCCACGGCGCTGGTTGGTTACAGCAAGCTGCCCGCCGTTTTGGCCCGGCCCCTGGTAATCCTTATCGGCCTTGGGGCGGGGGCGATTCTGGGGGCCCTGGTGGGTTTCCTTAAGTACCGCTTCAACATCCACGAAGTGGTTTCCACCATCATGTTCAACTACATTGCCAGCTATGTAACGGGTTTTTTTATCAACACCTACTATGTGGATATCATGTCCCGTTCATCCCGAAGCTGCAGCCCCGCGTCCCGGCTTACGATTACCGGCCTCCAGTGGGGCAGCCTGCGGCCCACCCTTCCCCTGGGAATACTTATCGCCCTGGCGGCGGTCTTTATTGTGCGCTTTGTGCTTAACCGCACCACCTTTGGCTATGAGCTTAAGGCCGTGGGGTTGAACCGGAACGCCAGCATGTACGCGGGGATTCGGGAGGGCCGCAGTATCGTCCTTTCCATGCTTGTCTCCGGGGCCCTGGCGGGGCTTGCGGGTGTGTGTTACTACTTGGGCTACTACAACAACATTCTTCCCAAGACCCTGGCAAGCCTGGGCTACGATGCCATTGCCGTGTCCCTGCTGGGGAACCTTTCCCCCGTGGCGGCCATTTTTGCCTCCGTGCTGGTTACTATATTCCAGAAGGGCTCGGTTTACATGAGTTCCACGATAAAAGCGCCCCAGGAACTTGCCCTGGTCATCACGGGGATACTACTCCTCTTTAGCGCCTGTACCGCCTGGATTCGCTACCGCGCCAGGCTGGAACTGGAAAAGCAGAAGATACCCCGGGCCGAAGACGAGGAGCGTACCTGATGGATACCATATTGATCGACGGTCTTTCCTTTGCCACGCCCCTGTTAATCATGGCTATCGGCGGGATCTACTGCGAACGGAGCGGGATTACCATGCTGGCCCTGGAAGGGCTCCAGGGTTTTGGAGCCTTTACCGGTTCCGCGGCGGTGGCGCTGCTGGTGATGCGCCTGGGCGCCGGTTCCCCGGCGTTGATCTACATCGCTATGTTTTTTTCTATGGCAGGGGGCCTGGCCTTCTCCCTTATCCACGCCGCCCTTTGTGTCAAATTCCGGGCCCAGCAGGTAATCTCCGGGGTGGTGGTCAACACCCTGGCCCTGGCCCTTACCACCTTCCTGACCAGCGTAATCAACAATGTGATCACCGGAGAAGCCTCCAACAAATTCCAGATAGGCGTATCCCCCCGTTTTACCGTCCCCGGCCTCTCCCGGATTCCCCTGTTGGGGGGCCTGTTCAAGAACATGTATCCCTTTGAACTGGTTATCTTTGCGGCGGCCTTTGTGTTCTGGTACATCCTCTACAGAACCCGTTACGGCCTGCGGCTGCGGGCCTGCGGGGAAAATCCCGCCAGCCTTGACGCCGCCGGGGGGGATGTGGTGAAAACACGGCTTACGGCGGTGATGATCTGCGGGGCCCTTTCGGGGCTGGGGGGCATCTTCCTGGCCTATTCAATCTCCGCCCAGTTTTCCCCCAGCATCTACATGGGCTACGGCTACCTTTCCATAGCCGCCCTTATCTTCGGCAACTGGAAAATCCTCCCTACCTTCGCCGTATGCCTCTTCTTCGGCCTGGCAAAGTCCTCCGGCTACCAGCTTACCCTGTTCCTGGGCATGCCCAGTAATTACTCGGACCTTCTGATGGTGCTGCCCTATGTTCTTACCCTACTGCTCCTTGTCTTTTTCTCCAAGCACAACCACCCGCCCCGGGCCCTGGGGGAATTTTTCGACAAGGGCAAACGTTAAAGCCCCCCTGCCCTACCCGGAAACAGCGGCGGCCGGCGGTGTTACCGCGTATCCAATCCCTTTGGGGGGCCCAGAATCTCCGCCAGAACAATTGCCCGGCGCAGCAGGGGGAGGCCGTTCAGCCGGTCCAGAGGCCCGGACTGCGGGGTCTCCCCGTCCGGCTCCGCCGCTTCCGCCCGGTCCGGCACGGCCGGTTCTATCGCGATGGTAACCGGGGCGAAGGGCTGGGCGAAGGAAGGACCGGGGCTTGCCGGAAAAGCGGGGGACCCCAACGAGGGGGCCGGCATCAACAGGGGCCGGACCTCCTGGGGAGGAGCTTCATCTTCCTCATCGTCGGGCATGAGCCGGCTCCAGACGTCTTCTTCATCCTGCGGGCTGTCCGTAGAGCGGTTGTCCGGGACCGCCGGGGCGGCCTCCGACCGGGAAGCCGCGGATTTTTTCACACCCGCAATGATTCTGATAACCACCGAAACAACGATGATAATGGGGATCAGGTTCTCAAAGATTAAATTCAGCAGGGATCTCATATCCTTGCGGTCCTATTCATTTTTTCCCGGCCCGGAACTGCCGATGGAGGAACGCATGTCCGTGTCGGCCTGGATGTTTTTAAGGCGGTAATAATCCATTACTCCCAGGTGGCCGTTCTTAAAAGCCTCGGCGATTGCCAGGGGAATTTCCGCCTCCGCCAGGACCACCTTGGCCCGGTTTTCCTGGACCAGGGCAATCATTTCCTGCTCCCGTGCCTGGGCCGCCGCCCGGCGTTTTTCCGCTTCCGCCTGGAAACGCCGCTTGTCCGCCTCCGCCTGGTCCGCCTGGAGTTTAGCCCCCACGTTGGCCCCCACGTCAATGTCGGCAATATCTATCGAAAGAATCTCAAACGCCGTTCCCGCGTCCAGGCCCTTGCCCAGCACCCGCTTGGAAATGGTGTCCGGGTTTTCCAGTACCGATTTATACGATTCGGAGGAGCCGATGGTGGTAACGATCCCTTCCCCCACCCGGGCGATGATGGTCTCCTCAGTGGCGCCGCCGACCAGCCGCTCAATGTTGGCCCGCACCGTAACCCGGGCTTTTACCTGAAGCTGGATGCCGTCTTTTGCCACCGCGTCGATGGTGTGCTTGCCCTTGGAAGCATCCGGGCAATCGATTACCTTGGGGTTGACGCTGGTCCGTACCGCTTCCAGCACGTCCCGGCCCGCCAGGTCTATGGCCGCGGCCCGCTGGAAAGGCAGTTCGATATTGGCCTTGTTGGCCGCCACCAGCGCCCGGCTTACCTTCATTACATCCCCCCTGGCAAGGAAGTGGGTTTCCAGCATGTCGCTGGCTACTTCAATCCCCGCCTTGGAAAGCATGATCCGGGAATCCACAATGACCGCGGGGTTCACATGCCGCAGCCACATACCGATAAGCTTCCCCATTCCCACATAAGCGCCGGAAAGGAAGGACCGGAACCAAAGGCCGAAGAACCGGAAAAAGAGAATAAGAAAACCCAGGGCGATAAGCCCAACGGCAACCACGATGATCAAATACGGCATAGTACACTCCTATAAAAATGTTGTTATCTGAGGCTGTTCCAAAACTTCAGTTTTTGGAACAGCTTCCTTAGATTTAAGGTAGTTCAAACTACACAAGCCGCACCATAACGGTACTGCCCCTTACCTTGATAACCCGTACCCCGCGGCCGCTTTCCACAAACAAGCCTTCCGCCTGGGCTTCGTAAACTTCCCCGTCAATCTCCACCCTGCCCACGGGGTGCAGGGGAGTGGCGGCGACACCGGTTTTCCCCAGCAGGGACTGGTAGATATTCTGCCCCCCGGCCCCCTCCTGCGCCGGAATACCGGAAGGGATGGGCCCCCCCGCAGTTCCGGTGATCTGGGTGGTAAGGGTCAGCCGGTTAAAAAGCCGGACCCGCGGCCCCAGCAGCGCAATGACGGCAATCCCGGTGATGGCGGCGATAAGCGATATAAATACTACCACGGCATTCCTCCCCAAAAGGGTCCACTCCCAGTCGAAGCGGGGTATTACAAAGTCCTGCATGGACAGGATCAGGGAAAAACCGATAATCATAAAGCCCGAAATTCCCATCAGCCCGAAACCGGGGGTTATGAAGATCTCCACCACCAGGAGGCCCAGGCCGATGAGGAACAGGACGATTTCCAGGGAACCCACCCGGCCCAGCATGGCCCCCGACCCAAAGACCGTTACAAAGGCAAGGATCGCCGTAACCCCAAAAATCCCGAAGCCGGGGCTGTTGATCTCCAGGAAGATCATCACCAGACCCAGGACGATAAGCAGTGCCTGGACCGGGGCGCTGGTAAGCAGGGAGATAATGCCGTCGGCGGCGCCGGGAGCGCTTTCCACCGCCGGGGATGCCGCTCCGATAGTGATCAGCAGGGCTTCCCGGTCGGCCGCCAGCCCCCGGACCAGGCCGTAGCGTAACGCCTCCCCGCTGGTAAGGGAGAGGAGCTTCCCCGCGGGGGAGATCACGCCCCGGCGTTCCGGTTTGGGCCCCCCGCCTCCGGCCTCTTTTTCCATGAGTTCCAGTTCCTGCAGGCTGAGGATGCGAATCTCGTTATCGATTGAAACTTCCCAAAGTTCCACATCGTAGTCCACCATAGCCTTGGCAATTTCCACGGGGTGATTGTTCCGTTCCGCCAGGGCTGCCATCTGGGACCGCACCGCGGCAACGGTTTTTTCCCCGGTTCCCTCGGTCTGCCCGTCCGCCCCAACGGTAACCGGCGCTGCCGCCCCCAGGGAGGTTCCGGCGGCCATGTAGATTTCCTGGCAGGCCATAGCAATTAAGGCGCCGGCGGACCAGCTTACCCCCATGGAACCTTCCCCGCTGTTTACCCAGGCAATGGTTCTGGCGTTCTTTACCGAGGTAATAAACGAGGTAATCTGCAGGGCCGAATCTACCCGGCCGCCAAAGGTATCAATTTCGAAAATAAGAAATTCCGCCCCCTGGTCCAGGGCCTTCCGTCCTTCCCGCCGCACAAAGGCTGTAAGGGAAGGTTCAATATCACCCTGAATAGGGATAATCCAGGCCGTGCCGCCGCGATTCGTTCCGGTTTCCCCGGCCTGGGCAAACAACGGCCCTCCCAGAGTAAGGCAAAGACACAAAAGGCAAAAATTACGAAACTTCATAGACAGAGTATACTACAAAACCCGGTCTTTGTATTATAAAAAATACCCAAGGGAGAGAATCATGTTCAAAGATTTTATTGTTGAAAAGATTGGCCGGGAGGTATACCGCCTGGCACAGCTCCGGTACCGGAACATCATTCCTGCGGCGGAGCTTCTGGCCACCGATGAACCGGAGGATTTTGTCTACCCGGGTTTCGTTAAGCCCGGCACGGCTTCAAGAAAGATGGTTCCGGGGGAGTTCTGGAGCGGCCGGGACCGCTACCTGTGGCTGCACACGGAATTTGAAGCCCCCCGGGACTGGAAAGGGAAGGACGTGCTGGGGGTCTTCGATTTCGGTCTTACCGGCGGCGGCTATTGTTCGGGCTTTGAGTCCCTCCTTTTTATTGACGGCCTCCCCTACCAGGGCGTTGACGGCAACCATAAGGAAGTGTTTTTCAAGCCAAAGGCCGGGGCAAAGCAGAGTTTCGACTTCCGGCTTTGGAGCGGCCTTGAGGGGGGCGGCCCGAAGCACAACATGGACCACCAGATAAAG
>JAIRXT010000101.1 GCA_031268125.1 Treponema sp.
GGTCGGGGTGTCAGGGGGAAAAACGAGGGGAAGGGGCCCCTGTTTTTCCCCCTGACAGGACCCCAGGAGAATTTTACCGGCGCCTTTTCGTTTTGCAATGGTTAAAATGAGAATTGCTGAAGCGGCCCCCCCTGCAGTTGAAAAACCTGGAAAACTTTGATATATTATGACAAACATAGACATTCTTAGGAAGAGCAAAGGAGTAGCTGGTAGATGAGCATCGACATTACCATGATGCGTAATATTGGAATTAGCGCCCATATTGATTCCGGAAAGACGACTCTTTCCGAACGCATTCTGTTTTACAGCAATAAGATACACGCTATCCACGAAGTCCGGGGTAAGGACGGGGTGGGGGCGACGATGGACCACATGGAGCTTGAGCGGGAGCGGGGGATTACTATTCAGTCCGCAGCCACCCAGGTTACCTGGAAAGAGCATACTATCAATCTGATTGATACTCCCGGACATGTGGACTTTACGATAGAGGTGGAGCGGTCCCTGCGGGTCCTGGACGGGGCGATTCTGGTGCTTTGCGCGGTGGGGGGGGTCCAGTCCCAGTCCATTACGGTGGACCGGCAGTTAAAGCGCTACCATGTGCCCCGGATTGCCTTTGTGAACAAATGCGACCGCACGGGGGCCAATCCGTTTAAGGTGAGGGTGCAGCTCCGGGAGAAACTGGGGCTGAATGCGGTGATGATCCAGATTCCTATCGGCCTGGAGGACAAACTGGAAGGGCTGGTGGACCTGATTACGATGAAGGCGGTTTACTTTGACGGCGACCAGGGGACCGAGATTCGCTATGCGGAGATTCCCCCCCACTTGAAGGCCGACGCGGAAAAGTACCGGGAAGAGCTTATTGATGCGGTGTCTCTGTTCAGCGATGAGTTGGCGGAGCTTTACCTGGGCGGCGAGTCGATCCCTGAGGATTTTATTCATCAGGCAATCCGCAAGGGAACCCTGACCGAGCAGTTTGTACCGGTCATGGTGGGTTCCGCCTACAAAAACAAGGGTATTCAGAGTCTTTTGGACGGGGTAACCCGCTACCTTCCCAATCCTTCGGAGGTGAAGAACTACGCCCTGGACCTGGACAACAACGAGGAACGGAAAGAACTGGTCTCCGACGGGAAGAATCCCACCGTGGCTCTGGGCTTTAAGCTGGAGGACGGTCAGTACGGCCAGCTTACCTATGTGCGGATCTACCAGGGGGCCCTGAAGAAAGGGGATGAGCTGATCAACACCAGGGCCCGCAAACGCTTTAAGGTGGGGCGGCTGGTACGGATGCATTCGGACAGCATGGAGGATATTACCGAAGGGGCGCCGGGGGATATTGTGGCCCTGTTCGGCATTGACTGCGCCAGCGGGGACACCTTCTGCGGCGGAGGTTTGAACTACGCCATGACCAGTATGTATGTCCCCGAGCCGGTTATTTCCCTGGCTATCGATCCCAAGGACAAAAAATCTTCCGACCAAATGGCCAAGGCATTAAACCGCTTTACCAAGGAAGACCCCACGTTCCGTACTTATGTGGACCCGGAATCCAACCAGACGATTGTCCAGGGAATGGGAGAACTGCACCTGGAAGTCTACATTGAGCGGATGCGCCGGGAATACAAATGTGATGTGGAGACCGGCATGCCCCAGGTGGCTTACCGGGAGGCGATACAACAGCGGGCGGACTTTAACTATACCCACCGCAAGCAGACCGGTGGTTCCGGCCAGTACGGCCGTGTGGCGGGCTTTATGGAGCCCTGGGCCGGCGGGGATTACGAATTTGTGGATTCTATCAAGGGGGGCTCCATTCCCAACGAGTTTATCCCCAGTTGTGACAAAGGCTTTAAGGAGGCCGTAAAAAAGGGAACCCTTATCGGTTTCCCCATCGTAAATATCCGCTGTACGATCAACGATGGCCAAAGCCACCCGGTGGACTCTTCCGATATTGCCTTCCAGCTTGCGGCTATCGGCGCTTTCCGGGAGGCTTACAACAAGGCCAAGCCCTGTATCCTGGAGCCCATCATGAAGGTTTCTGTAGAAGGGCCTACGGAGTTCCAGGGGAACATTTACGGTTCCCTGAATCAGCGGCGGGGGGTCATTTCTTCCTCTTCCGAGGACGGCGCTTTTTGCCGGGTGGAGGCGGATGTCCCCATGAGCGAGATGTTCGGTTATTCCACGGTGCTGCGTTCTCTAACCCAGGGGAAGGCGGAATTTACAATGGAATTCCAGAAATACGGAAAAGTTCCCGCGGGTATATCTGAAACCCTGATCAAGGAATACGAGGAAAAGCGGAGAAAGGAGCAGGGGAGATAACATGATAATTAGTGAACTTATTCAACGCAGCCCGGTGCGGATATTTGAAAAGTCCATTCAGGGCGGCTTAAAGGCCGGTGAAATTGGTATTATTGCTTCCCCCAGCGGCCTGGGAAAGACCTCAGTTCTGGTTCAGATTGCCCTGGATAAGCTGCTGCAGAATAAAAAGGTAATCCACGTTTCTTTTACTCAGCATACCGGTTATGTGCTTGCCTGGTACGAAGATATTTTTGATGAATTTATCCGCAAAAAGAATCTGGAAAACATCCGGGAGGCAAAGGACGAGATTGTTAAGAACCGTGTTTTGATGAATTTTAGCCAGGACGGGGTTACCGAAGACCAGGTTTTGCGGAGTCTCCGGGCCATGATTGTTGAAGGGGGCTTTAAGGCCGAGTGCCTTATCATCGATGGTTTTGATTTTTCCCGGATGGACAGGGAGCGGATTTCCAAAGTGAAGGACTTTGCCCAGGAACTTGGTCTGGAGATATGGTATAGCTGTACTGTCCCAGCCGAAAACGGCAAAGCCGGTCAGTATACCAAACAGAATATCCCTGTTCTTATAAAAGATTTTATTGATGTGGTGGATTCCGTGGTGGTACTGGAACCCAAGGGGGACCATATCGAATTTTCGGTCTCCAAAGACCGGGATACCTACAATCCCCCGGCCCTGGCCCTGAAGCTTGACCCCAAGACCCTGCTGATTCAAAGCTGATTCCCTACAGCTTGCTGCACAAGCCCCGCTCCGGCGGGGCTTTTTTTTGCTCTACCGCCCCGGTATCCCTGCCGTTTCCGGCTGTTGGGGGTTTTTTGCGGTACAGACCGGGGCGCCGCTCTTGGGGTCCTGCTCCCCGGTGAAGGCTGCCGTCAATAAGGTTCCCGATTCCGCCGCTTCGATCCGGGATTTTTCACCCCGGAGCAGGGCCATGCCCGTTTCGCCGCAGACGTAGCGGCCCCATATCTCCGGTCCTCTGCCGGCCGGGAAAGGGGAGGAGATAACCCGCACGGTTTGGGCGCTCTGTTCTGCCGGCTTTGTTTTTTCAATACCGCCGCATTGCGGCCCGGCCAGGAGGAAACTAAGGGTTGCCCGCTCCTTGGGAATCCCTGCCGCCGCGGAAAGACGCTGCAAAGCGGCGGGGGCTTCTTCGGTGTTAAAGGCAAAATGGCACCATTTGGCCTTCGACGCCGGAGAAGCTCCCTGGTTGCCGCCGGGAAAGAACTTTTTGCCGGGTTCTCCCGCCGGTCCGCCGCCCCTCCTTGCCGCAGGGTTCCGCAGTAAAGCGGGGAAGGGACAGGGGCAGGGATGGGTGCAGGGGGAGAGGGGCGGGCGGCCCCGGCTAATCAGGGCTTCCCGCAGCAGGGAAATAAAGCGGCCGGCGGGGGGTGTCCCCGGTTCGATAATCAAAAGCCGCCCGCCCTGTGCGGTTATACCGGCCAGAAGCGCCGCCTGGTTTTGTGCAAAACGGCGCTGTCCCTCATCATTGCCGGGAGAAATGGCCTGGAACGGCTCATTAAAAAAATTGAAGGCCGTTACCAGGGCGGCCGCCGGAGACCGGAAGGCCCCCAGGTCCCCGTGGATTGTCTGTATGGTCCAGGGGGCGCCGGACGGGGCAAGGGCGGCAAACAATTTTTTCCCCGCCTCAAGGGCGGTCTTACTGCGGTCGAGGCAGCGAAATTTCAGAGGGATGGCGCGGAGGTCCCGGCGGCAGAGCCAGAGGCCAATGGGAAAACTGAGGGGCCCGGATCCCAGGTCAATGACGGTATCTTCCGGGGCCAGCGGAAGGTCCAGGCCGGGGAGCAGGCGGCAGAGGCGGTACAGGTTCCAGGGGAGGAAGTAGCGCAAATATGCGGAAAGCAGCGGGGGCCGGTTCAGGTAGGAAAGGGGCCGTTCCCCCCGGGCGCTGGTAAGCAGCCGGGAAAGTTCCGCCACATCGGCGGCCAGGGTCCGGCGGAAACGGGCAGGAACGGGGAAAGTCTTTTCGATAAGGGGAAGCAAGGCTCCCAGATCTTTGCGGATATCCCCATCCAAACCGGGGAAAAGCCCCCTATAAGCCGCCTGTCCGCCGGATTCAGGCAGGGGAGATGGATTAGCCCTGGTCATAATCTTCTTCCGAACCTTTCGCGATAAGATAGAGTTCTGCCAGGCATGAGCGCAGGGCCCCAATCTGGGCCCGCAGGTCCTGGGTCTCCCCGGATACCTCCCGGAATAGTTCTTCCCGGGCCCCTTCCACGGTAAAATGCCGGTTGTAAAGCAGGTATTTCAGCCGTAAAAAAATCTGAAGGTCCCGGTCTGAATAATGTAATTTTCCCCTTGCATCTTTTTTGGGCTGGAGCAGGGGGATTTCCCGCTCCCAGTATCGCAGTACATGGATCTTCACGTTGAGGATTCGCTCCAGATCCCGTATCCCGTAGTTCAATGCCCGGTTTCTCCGGAACCGGCGGATCCGCGAACCTCCACAGTCACGGGTACCAAAGAAAACCCCAGATCGGCGCGGATCTTGTTTCTAAGATAGGCAACGTAGGGCTCTCCTACCGCCTGGGGGCGGGAGACAAAGAAGATAAAAACCGCCGGATTGGCGGATTTTTGTACCGCGTAACGGACCTTGAAGCGGGTCCGGGGAGCGGAAGGGGGCGGATATTCCTGGAGCCACCGTTCCAGGGCCTGGTTAAGTTTGCTCGTCTCCACCTGGGTGTTAAGCTGCCGGTACATTTTAAGGGCGGTGTTCAACAATGTGTCGATCCCGTCACCGTCCCTGGCGCTTAAAGCGACAATAGGGGCAAATTCCAACTGGCCGAAGAAAAAATGTATGCGGTCGCAGGCCGCCTGGAAGCTGTTTTTAACGGCCGGCATGGTGTCCCATTTGTTGAGTATCAGAATAATTCCCCGGCCCTGATCATAGGCCAGCGCGGCGATCTTCTTGTCCTGATCCGAAAGCCCCTCCGCCGCGTCGATCAGCAGAAACACAATATCCGCGTCATCAATGCTTTTAATCGCCCGGTTTACCGAATAGTATTCGATATTTTCCCGTACCTTGGCCTTGCGCCGGATTCCCGCGGTATCAAGAACCAGAAAATCCCGGTTTTTCCAGGCAAAGGCCCCCTCCACCACATCCCGGGTAGTACCGGGGATCTCGCTGACAATAGATGCGGCGGAGTCCGTGAGCCGGTTGCTCAGGGTGGATTTTCCCGTATTGGGTTTCCCCAGCAGGGCAATGCGGATGGGCCGGTTTTCCGGATCTTCGGACACAACCCGGGAAAAATCCAGCCGGGAAACGATAGCCTCCTCCAACTGGACGATATTATCCCCGTGTTCGGCGGAGATAAGGTAGAGCTTATCAAAACCGTAAGACAGGAGATTCCAGGATTCCGCCTCCCGCCGGCCCCCTTCGGTCTTGTTTACCGCCACCAGAAGCTTGTCCTGGTAGCGCCTTACAATCCCGATAAGCTCCTGATCCTCCGCCGATACTTCTCCCGCCTCCAGAAGCAGCACGATAAGATCCGCCCGTCCCAGGGTTTCCAGAGTCTTTGCCAGTACCGCACTGTCCAGGCTTGTTGACGCAATCTCCGCCGCGGGTGGCCGGCTTGCAGTTCCCTGGTCCAGTTTGAAGCCCCCGGTGTCGATAAGCCGCAGGGGTTTCCCCGCGATAAAGGCGTCGGCCTCCACGGGGTCCCTGGTTACTCCGGGGGTGGGGCCGGTAATGGCCCGGCGGCGGTGAAGCAGGCGGTTAAAAAGGGTGGATTTTCCCACATTGGGTTTTCCTGCCAGGGCCACCACAGGAAGGCCGCGGTATTTGATCGTTGTTTCCATCACTTTTATACGGTAGTCTCCCCTGGGCAGTGTTCCATCATCCATTCGTCTACTAAGGAACCGTTCTGTTCCCAGGAAATTCCCCGCAGGACCGCATCTGCCAGATTCCGGCAGTCCACCATTTTGACGCTGCGGACTATCCGTTTGACCGGCGGAATACTTTGGGCCGCCATGCTGAATTCGTCCAGTCCCAGGCCCAGGAGCAGGGCGGTGCATTTGGGGTTTCCGGCCATTTCGCCGCACATGGCGGCCTTGATGCCCCGCCGGTGGGCGGAATCAATTGTGTGCTTAAGCAGGCGCAGTACCGCCGGATGTGTGGGCTGGGCCAGATAACTGATCCGCTCGTTCCCCCGGTCTACCGCCAGGGAATACTGGACAAGATCATTGGTTCCCACGGAAAAGAAATCTGCCCTTTCCGCCAGAATATCCGCGGTTACGGCCGCCGAAGGGACTTCGATCATGATGCCCACTTCGATATGCTCCGCAAAGGGCTGCCCGGCGCTGCGGCACTCGCTCCGGGCTTCCTCCAGCAGGACCAGGGCCTGCTCGATCTCTTCTATCCCCGAAACCAGGGGGAACATAATTTTGGCATTGCCGCTTACACTGGCGCGCAGAATGGCCCTTAGCTGGGTTTTGAACAATTCCGGCAGGGCCAGGGAAAACCGGATGGCCCGCCAGCCCAAAAGGGGGTTTTTTTCATCCCCCGATTGAAAATCGGGCAGAATCTTGTCCCCCCCAATATCTACGGTCCGTATGGTAACGGGACGGACCCCCATCGCTGTGAGAACTTTGGTATAACTGCGGTATTGCTGCTCCTCCTCCGCGGACCGGCCGGGGGTAAGAAAGAGAAATTCCGACCGGTAAAGCCCAATACCCTCCGCGCCGTACTGCAACACCCGTTCCGCTTCTTCGGGGATTTCGATGTTGGCGTTCATCATTACCCGGCCCCCGTCCAGGGTTTCGGCGGGAAGCTCCCGGAGGGACTGAAATTCCTCCATCTGCTTGTGGTACACCGTCGCGGTCTTTTTGAAATTGGCCAGGTCCTGCTTGCCGGGGTTTACCAGGACCTCCCCGGTCCGGCCGTTGACGATAAGCGTATCCCCGTCCTTGATTATCTTGGTACCGTGGGCCAGGCCCACCACCGCGGGTATGTTAAAGGCCCTGGCCAAAATCGCCGTGTGGGAAGTCCGGGAACCGGCGTCCATAACGATGCCCTTTACCCGCCTGCGGTTCATCGTAAGAATCTCCGAAGGCAGCAGATCATGGGCTACTACGATTACGTCTTCTTCCACTTCCGCCAGGGAACTCCGCTTGATCGAAAGGAGATGCTGGAGCAGCCGTTTGGACACATCGTTGATATCCGCAGCCCGTTCCCGGAACAAGGGGTCCGGGGAGGACATCATCTTCTGCATCATCTCCCTGGCCACGTCCCAGACTACCCATTCTATGCTGACAAAGCTTTCCCGGAAGCGCTCCAAAAGCTGATCCCGGAAGATGGGGTCATTTAACATCAAAAGGTGGGCGCTAAAAATATCGGCCTGCTCCTTGCTTGCCTCCTGAACGGCCCGTTCATGAATGACGGCAAGTTCGGCGCCGGCGTCCCGGATTGCGTTGTCCAGACGCCTCACCTCGTCCGGGGCATGTTCGGGCAAGACATCCGTCCGGGGTATTTCCGGGAAGATGTTTTCAAAATAAAGGAGGGCCTTCCCGCTGATAAATCCAAGGCTGGCAGGTATGCCGGTAATTTTTTCCATTCCAACAACTACGATACTATAAACAAGGCAAAAAATGAAGATACGTCCCGGTTTCCTGTGTACCCAATAGGAGTTTTGGGCGCATCCGGCCGTTCCGTTCCTCCGCGGCCGGACCGGGCTATCCGCTCCAATCTTTTGGCTGCGCCAAAAGTATTTCCGCTCCTATCCCTTGCGCGGCCTAAAAACGGCATCTTTTCCGTTAGTGTTTACAGGATACTGGACGATACTGGATTTGAACCAGTGACTTCTACCGTGTGAAGGTAGCACTCTCCCGCTGAGTTAATCGTCCAAAGAATCTTCAGCCAGCGGAATGTTAGCACAAATGGCAGGGCTGGTCAATCATGCGCATGTTGTGTACGGGCGGCGGGAATGATAGTAATTTTTGAATTTCAGGAAGTATGAAAATTTATACGTTTTGAAAAGTCCCAAAGGCCCAGAAGACGGCCGTTGTGCTAACTCATTGTGCCACAATGAGTTAGCGTGTCCCCTTGGAGCGGGGCAGGATTTTTTGACTTGGCATGATTTTTGCTTGTATAAAGGCATGAGCGATTTAACGTTTCGAACAAAAGATATAACTTCTCTGTTTCCCTCTGCAAGTTACCGGGAATTTCGGTCTGAAATTTTAAGAAAATCAATACATTTCCTTATCGGTTTAAGTCCTCTGTTGGCCGCTCTTAGTTATCCGGTTACGGTTATTCTTCTTTCCGCAGGTATTTTGGGTTATGTTCAGATGGAAAGTCTCCGTTTGGCGGGGTTCAAAGTGCCCGTGGTGTCCAATCTTACCAGTATGGCTTCCCGGTCCAGAGATCGGGGGCGTTTTGTGCTGGGGCCGGTAACTTTGGGTTTGGGGGCCCTGCTGGCCCTGGTTCTGTACCCTACTCCGGCGGCATCTATTGCTATTTATGCCTTGGCCTTTGGCGACGGCTTTGCCAGTCTTGTCGGCAGGTTTTTTGGCCGGATACGGCCTTCTTTCCTCCGGGGCAAGAGCTTGGAAGGGTCCTTGGCCTGTTTTACCGCCGTTCTGGCTGCGGCTTATCAGGTTTCCCGTGATTTCCGCCTTGCCCTGATTGCGGCTTTTGCCGCCACGGTTACGGAAGCCCTGCCCCTGGAAGATTACGATAACCTTGCCCTGCCCCTGGTGGTGGGTCTGGTGGTAAGCATAGCATCCGGGCTGTAACCCCCTGCCCCGCTGGTTCCCCCTTACCGGTCTGCTAGAGCCACAGATATACCTTGTGGAGTTTGGTACAGATGAGCCATGTCCCGGCTATGAGAAACAGTAGTCCCGGCAGGGGGCTTATCCAGGTATCCCCGGATAAAAGGATGTTCCGGCCGGCATAAACAAGGAACGATCCTGCGCCGATGGCGATATACTCGGGGGTTCCCCGCGACCAGGCGGAGATGAAAAAACTCAGCATGGTGATGATAAGTACGACGGTTTCGATCATCCGAAACAGGGGAAGATAGCCGTTGATCATGCTGAAGCTTGAATCCCAGGAAAGAATATCAATAGGAATCTTTAGGGCGATAACCAGAGAAACAAATACGGCGACAAGGACGACGCTTATCTGTTTTTGGACTTCCAGGCCGGCGGCGTAAATTCCGGCGGCAAAAAGGGCGAAGATGCCGAAAAACCGGCCGAAAAGCAGGGTCCGGGAGGCCAGGAGCAAATAGACGGAGGGGATTGCCCGGATTTTTTGCAGGGGTGTAATGAGCCGCATGGTCTCGAATGAGAAGGACAGGACAAACAGGCTGATAAAAAGAATTTCCGGCGCCTGGGTTTTTTCAAACGAAAAGTAGATCAGTATCAGGGCGGCCAGGGAGTAGAGTCCCCCGCCAGCCAGGGAAACGAAGGGGACATAGGGGCTGGGGGCCAGAAAACGGCTTATGAGATTCTGGATAATACCGGGGGAACGTCTGATTGAATCTTCCATAACGGCGGGGCAGCCAGGCAGTGCCTCAAAGGCCGCTATCCCCGTCAGGATAAGAAACAGCAGAGAAATGATAATTTCAATACGAAAAAAGACGTTTCTGCCATACAATGTCATTATCGACAGCATAATCCTCACGCGGGATTTTCTCAAGGCTAATGGGCATTTTCCGATACTAGTATAGAGGAGATGCCCATTATGCTGAAAAAATTTATCTTTTTAGCCGTTGCTCTGATACGCTGGGGGGCTGTCCTTTGGGCAGGGGATACGGCCTCTTTTGTGGATCTTGGATTTTCCCGGGACGGGGCTGTGTATATGTTCGCCCAATACGGGGTGTTGTTGAGCACTTTGAAACCCTGGGCGGAGCTTTATGCGGTAGACGTGCCTAAGAATAATTTTGTTTCCGGTGGAAAACTTTCGTACAGTTCCGCCAACCCCGTTAATGCGGGGGACAACGGTGTTGGAGCTCTTTATAGCATCATTACCAGGAATTCCGGCCTGGCGGACCGCTGCGGGGTAGATTTTTTGCACCAGGGGCAGCCCCTGTACATTGCCCTGGATACCGAGGAGGGCAGCCCCCAGGGTGAGCGTATCGAATTCCGGGATTTTGAGCGGGGGTTTTCCTATCAGGCCCGTCTTGTCCCCACTACGGAAGGCTCCGGCGCCGGCCTGAAGTCGTCGTTTTATATTACCCTGGAACGAAGCGGCTCCGGAGGGGACAAAAAAAGTTTTACTGCCGGCAGCCCTGCCGTGGTACGACCCCTGATCGCTACTTACAAGATCAAGAAGGTGATAGCTTCTCCGGTGGATAATTCCCTTGTCTTTGTGATTGAAACCAGAAAACAGGCGGTCAACGGCTATGACATTCACTACATGGTCGAAACATTACGCCCTTGATACTGAACTGGTAGGTTGTAAAAAATAGCGGGATAATGCTGCCTTCTGGGGCGGGGCAAATCCCCGCCCCAGATGTTACATTGCCACAATTTAGCGTTTACAGGCTAAACTTCGCCTAAAGAAAAATCGCCGGTGATTTTGAAACGCCGGCCGTCCCGGACCAGTTCCAGGGAACGGCCGGGGAAGAAACGGGGAAGCCGCTCCC
>JAIRXT010000130.1 GCA_031268125.1 Treponema sp.
GGCAGCGGATCGGGAAGGTGATCCGGGATAAACCAGCCGTCCTTGAACTTGTTGGACCGGACCTTGATCTGATCCCCCACCTGGACCACGGCCCCTTCGGCCCCCAGCAGTTCAAAACAATTGGCGCCGTAGGGAGACACAAAGCCCGTCTCCAAAACCGCAATGGCGTTGTTTTCAAATTCCACCACCGACACGGCATGATCATCGGCCGGAGGCGGGCAATAGGTGGTATTGAAAATGGAGGCGATCCGCTTGGGCTTGCCCAGCAGATAGGCAGCGGTGTACATGGGGTGGCAGCCCAGGTCCATCATCGCGCCGCCCCCGGCTTTCTCCACATCGTACCAGTAGGAGGGCAGCCAGCCGGCCACGGAACCGTTGTGGGCGGTCCGCATCCGCATGTAGTGAATCCGCCCCAGGATTCCTTCGGCAACGGCCTGTTTGCAGTACTGGGCAAAAGAAGTAATCAGATGGGGGTGGGATATGCAGAACTTGACCCCGTTCTTGGCTATGGCCTCCGTAATGATCTTACATTCTTTTACCGTGGGGGCCAGGGCTTTTTCCGTAAAGATATGTTTTTTCGCGTTCGCCGCGGCAACCATGACCTTGCAGTGCTCGCTGGTGGCCGTATTGACCACAACTCCGTCCACATCGGCACGGGCCAGGGCCTTGTTAAGGTCCGGCTCAAAATCTACCCCCAGGTCCCTGGCCCAGGCGGCGCCGCGCCCGGCATCTTCGTCCCATACGCAGGTAATCTTTGCGTCCGGCTGGGACTGGATATACTTTGCATACCCTTCCGCATGGACGTGCCATTTCGAAAGCATTAATACCTTAACCATAACTTCCTCCTGTTAAACATTGATTGAGGGAATGACTATTTCCACTTCTTTTTTGAGCTGAGCGGAACGATAGATACCGTCACAGATTGCCTGGTTGTAGAGAATCTCCTCCCCCGGAATCGGCGCCGGCCCGTTGCTGATAACGGCATCGACAAAGCCCCGGATCTTCGCGGCAAAAACATCTTTGTGGACCATGCCCGCGTAGGCGTTAAAGGGATAGGAAGGTTCAATGACCGAATCGATGTGCATCCCGTTCACATCGGTGTAGTACATATACCGGGAGGGGGCGTTGAGTTCGTTAAAGCCGTGAACAATTTTAATGGCCCCCTCCGTGCCGAGCCACAGGGTGTCCCCCAGGGAATCCGCGTGCATGGCCCAGGACTGTTTGAACACGTAGGTCATGTCCCCTTCCATCCGCACCAGGGCAACGGAAAAATCGTCTACATCGAAGGTGTCCGCATCCGGCCAATATTTGGGGTTCTTGCCGAAATAGTTGGTTGCAATGGCGGAAACCGTCAGGGGCTTGGGGTAATGTACGGCATGGAGGCATTCGTCAATGGAGTAACAGCCGATGTCCCCCAGGCAGCCGTAACCGGCCTTTGCCTTGTCCACAAAGGTTCCCGCGGGTATTCCCCGGCGGCGGCCCCCGCCGGACTGGATATAGTAAACCTTCCCCAGGGCGCCGGAATCGATGATAGCGTCCACCTTCCGGCGCATGTAATCGTAGCGGGGCTGGAAACCGATGGTCAGAATCTTTCCCGACTTCCGGGCGGCCTTGACCATATCCGCCGCCTCTTGGAGGGTGAAGGACATGGGCTTTTCGCAGAGTACGTGGATTCCCGCTTCCAGGGCGGCAATCGTACACTCCGCATGGGTCGTATTGTAGGTACAGATACTAACCCCGTCCAACTGAACATTTTTAATAAGGCCGCGGTAATTATCAAAGGCGGGAACGTTTTTGAGATTGTAAGTATCGAGGAATTCCCTGGCCTTACCGGGGACAATGTCGCAGGCTCCGGCAATTTCAACATCCTCAAACGATACGTAGGGTTTCATGTGGGCATGGGCAATGCCCCCAGTTCCGATAATACCAATCTTTAGTTTTTTCCCCATCTGGGTACCTCCAATGTTGGCTAAGGGCAAGTATACTCCCGTTGCTGCATGAATGTCAGCGAGAATTCAGCAATGTTACTTTTACAAAATTTTCGATGAAAAGACGCCTATAAAATCACCGGCTTTCCTGTCCAAACTTGATCCGTAACATACCGCAGGGCAGGGATGGCTCCCCCTTAAAAAAGTAACCTTGCTGATAAACACGGAGAACGTAACGTGCTATGATCCGGCCGGTTGCTTAACCTGACACAAGAGTGATAGGAGTATACGATGAAAATCGGCGTTAGTTCGTATTGTTTTGAACGGCTGTTCCGGGAAGGGGCCTTCACCCTGTTCGATGCCATTGCGTACGCGAAAAAAACCGGCTGCGATGCCATTGAATTTACCGAATTCCGGCAAACCGAAGGTCTGCCGCTGGAAGATTTTGCCCGGAAAATACGGGACGCCTGCGATACCGCGGGGCTTTCTATCGCCAATTACGCGGTGGGCTCCGACTTTCTCTACGGCTCCGGGGGAAACATTAAACAGGAAACGGCCCGGGTTAAAAGCGCCGTAGACATTGCCGGGATTCTCGGCGCGCCGGGTATGCGCCACGATTCAAGCTGGGGCTTCAAGGACACGGCCAAGGGCCGCAATTACCGGGACGCCATCCGGCTTATGGCGCCGGCTATCCGGGAAGTAAGCGAATACGCCGCGGCGGCGGGGATTTTGACCATGTGCGAAAATCACGGCTACTTTATGCAGGACAGCCGGCGCATGGAAGAACTGGTGTTGGCGGTGGATCATCCCAACTTTGGTCTTTTGGTAGATATAGGGAATTTTATGTGCGCCGATGAATCAAGCCTTCTGGCCCTTCCGGCGGTCATGCCCTATGCCTTCCATGTTCACGCCAAGGACTTCCTGTGGAAATCCGGCAGGGAGCCGAAGCCGGACAGCGCCTGGTTCCCCAGCCGGGGGGGAAACCATTTACGGGGTACTATTCTGGGACACGGGGAAGCATCGGCGGCCCAGTGTATTGAATACATCAAGGCGGCCGGTTACGACAGGACTATCTCGCTGGAGTTTGAGGGCCCCGAAGAACCGCTGGAGGCCGTCCGCCGGGGCTGGGAATTCCTGAAGGCCCATATTCCGGCCTAGTACCCTGTAAACGCTAAATAAAGCGGAATGCCCTCTGGGGCGGGGATTTGCCCCGGGAAAACGCTTGTGGAGTCCGCCTCCGCTATTTTCAATACGCTCCGGCGGAGAATTCCAAAATGTTTTCCCGGGGCAAATCCCCGCCCCAGATGTTACATTGCCGCAATTTAGCGTTTACAGGCTAAACTTCGCCTAAAGAAAAATCGCCGGTGATTTTGAAACGCCGGCCGTCCCGGACCAGTTCCAGGGAACGGCCGGGGAAGAAACGGGGAAGCCGCTCCC
>JAIRXT010000145.1 GCA_031268125.1 Treponema sp.
GTGATTACCGGCTGCCCCATAGGGGGGGCCACGGAAAAAGTCGTCCGCCTTATCGAAGAATCCGGCGCCGTGGTGGTGGCCTACGAGAACTGCACCGGAGCCAAACAGTACGACCGCCAGGTTTCCGAGTCCGGCGACCCCTGGGAGGCCCTGTGCGGCTATTACCTGGCCATAGGCTGCAGCGTGATGAGCCCCAACCCGAACCGCTTTGAACTCCTGGGCCGGCTCTGCGCCCAGTTTGCCGCCGATGGGGTCATCGAAATGGTCCTCCAGTCCTGCCACACCTACGCCGTAGAGACCTACAGCGTCCGGGAATTTCTCAAGGCCCGGGAGCTTCCCTTCCTGTCCCTGGAAACCGATTATTCCCCCGGCGACACGGCCCGGCTTAAAACCCGCATCGCCGCCTTTATCGGGGCTATCGGGGCGGCCCTGTCGGCAGGGGAAGTTTAAGGATGTTTTGGGCGCATCCCCGGCAAAGCCGGGGACCGGGCTATCCGCTCCAACAAAAACCCTATCGTCCCCGTAAACAAAAAAAACGTCAGGGTTTTTGTTCCGCTTCTATCCCTTGCGCTGTCGAAAAACGACATCCCTGTCGTTTTTCGACTTCAAGTTTTGCGAAGCAAAACTTGTGGTATTGTTCCAGCCGCCATCCCTGGCGGCCCGCCTTGCGGCTGCGGAATGGCATCCATGCCATGTCCCAGCTTGAAGTTTTTGCTTTGCAAAAACTTCATAAGTTTGTTACAGCCGCCCTCCATGGCGGCCCCGGCTCCGCCGGACAACGGCGTCCCTGGCGGCCATCCGTGCAGTTTCACGGCTTTGGGGTTTTGCAAATTTATGGCTTGGAGTTCCGCTACGCTAAAAGGAGGATCTATGCTGGTTGTAATTAAAGGGGCCGGGGATCTGGCATCGGGGATTGCCCTCCGTCTGCGCCACGCCCGTTTTGACATTGCCATGACGGAAGTCTCCCGCCCCACCGCGGTCCGCCGGACCGTCTGCTTCTCCCAGGCGGTGTACGAGGGAAGCGCCCGGGTGGAAGACCTTACCGCTGTCCTGGTCCGGGATGCCGGGGAGGCGCGGGACTGCTTTGTCCGGGGCCGCATCGCCGTCTTTGTCGATCCCCGGGGGGAGATTGCCGGCCCCCTGGCGCCGGCCGTGCTGGTGGATGCCATCATGGCGAAAAGAAACACGGGGACCCGCATCACCGATGCCCCCGTCGTAATCGGCGTGGGGCCGGGCTTTACCGCGGGCCTGGACTGCCATGCGGTGATCGAAACCAAGCGGGGCCACACCCTGGGCCGGGTCCTGACTACAGGGAGCGCCCTGCCCAACACGGGGGTTCCCGGCGACATCGGCGGCTTCACCGTTGAACGCCTGCTCCGCTCCCCGGCGGAGGGAATCTTCGAAGCAAGGGCGAACATCGGGGATCGTCTGCGCCCCGGCGATGTGGCGGCCCTGGTTGGCGGCATCCCCATCCGGGCGGAAATTGAAGGGGTCCTGCGGGGCCTTTTGCCCTCGGGGATCCCCGTTTCAAAGGGCATGAAGGCCGGCGACATTGACCCCCGCTGCGAGGTCTCCCACTGTTTCAGCGTATCCGACAAGGCCCTGGCCGTGGCCGGCGGAGTCCTGGAGGCCATTTTGTCCCTTAGGGATTTACTGCCGCCTCTTTTGCCAGACACCAGTGGCCGTCAATTTTCTCAAAGGCGGAGGAAGGAAAACTAAGGACCCGGCCGTCTTCACCGGCAAGTTTCAGTTTTCCCAGGATCACGTTTGCCTCTACCACCTTCCATTGGGTGCCGTCGTAGTCAAAACGTACCCCCTCCGGGGGAATCTGCCGGCGCTGCTCACTGTAAAAGTTGTGTTCATACGCAAGACAGCACAAAAGCCGGCCGCAGGGGCCGGAAATCTTCATGGAATTTAGGGACAGGTTTTGATCTTTCACCATTTTGATGGAAACAGGTTTAAGCTTACCGGATGCCGCATGGCAGCAGTAACAGCGGCCGCAGACCCCCAGCCCCCCCACCACCTGGGCTTCGTCCCGTACCCCAATCTGGTGCATCTGTATTCTGATTTTAAAAATACCCACCAGGTCTTTAACCAGATCCCGGAAGTCAACCCGGCTTTCCGCAGTGTAGAAGAACCATATTTTGGTTTCCCCTACCATGATATGAACTACCACCAGTTTCATTTCCAGCTTGTGGGCATTTATCTTTTCCCGGCAGATGCGGAAGGCTTCTTTCTCCTGCTCCCGGTTCCGCTCTTCCCTGTCCAGTTCCTCCGGTTCGGCGGGCCGGTCAATCCAGGGAACCATCATGCCCGGCCGGATAGCCTGCCCGCAGCGGCAGCTCAGGGGATTGCACACCACGGCAAGATCCCGGCCGTAGGGGGTGGCAACCATCACCTTGTCGCCGGGGTTTAAGGGGTCCCCCCGGTAACCTGCCGTAAAATTCTCATTCGCATAGTCCAGGCGGAGCCGGTAAAGCGGAGTATCGGGGGCTACCGGTTCGGCGGAGGGAACAGAATTTTCCGGGTCATCCGGGGCTGGTTCATCTTCCAGCGAGGAAATGTCTTCGGCGTTTTCTTCAATATCTTCGTAATCATCCTGCATGAAGCGCTGCCTTTTGCTCCGGCTGTACCGGTTCCGGACCGTACCAAATTCTATATATAATCATACTAAGAAAATAAGTCTATCAGAAGGCCTCTTATCTCCTCAAGGCGGGACAGTAGTTCAAGCTGGGAAAGCTGGCGGTTCAGGATCATGGCGGCCAGTTCGTCCAGCTTACGGTCTATCAGCCGGATATTATACACCGGCCGTTTTTGGCGCTCGGGGCCTCCGCTGCCGCCGGAGAATGCGGGATTTTGATATTTTGTCATCCGCTGCTGTACTTCTACCTGGTAGCCGTTGTCCACGACATAGCGTATAAAATCCCGGACCGCCTTTTTGTAGGCCAGTATTTCCTCAAGAGAAGGCCGCTCCCGCAAAACGTCGCCCGCGTTTCTAATTTCCTCCAAAAGCCGGTTCACCGTTTCCCCGGAAACCGGCGGCGCCGGTTCCGCCCCGGCAGTCCGGGCCTGCTCCAGGACGGAAGAGAAACCGGGCTCATCTGTTCCGGTAGGCCGCCGGGAACCCCGCTTAACCCCTGTCCGGGACCGGGGATTTACCTTGGCATAGGAGAGGGGATCAAGAAAAGTACCGTTTGAATCCGGGGGGAAATCAACCTTGGCCATGATGCCCTCCGTCCGGTTAAAGCCCCGGCCGGTCAAACCGGGGAAGGGCGGATTTAACTCCCTGGGCGTCCAGATACTCGGAAAAGGCGGCGTCCCATTCTTCCGCGGTAGTACAAACCCGGACCCGGCCGTGGACCAGGCAGCCCTCATCGGCCTGAATACGCCGGGTGATAATATCCCCCAGGACCAGGGCGCCGGACAGGATTGTAAGCCGCTCGCTGGCAAGTATATTTCCCCGGACCACCCCGCCAACGGTTATCACCGTCCCGCTCAGGTTGCCGCGCATCCGGGCGCCTTCCCCCACCACTACCCGGCCGGTAACCGTCAAATTCCCCCGGACATTGCCGTCCACCCGGGTAAAACCGTCGGTACTAAGGTTGCCGTTCAGTTCACAATTGGGGCCAATAATGGTATTTACGGAGAAATCTTCGGAGTAAAGAGCCATAAAAGACCTGATTATCGGGAAGTATTACGGGCGATACTGGACCGGATGTTGATATACTTGTAGGGGTCTACCACATCGGAACCAACGTGGACTTCGTAATGCACATGGGGACCCGTAGAAAGCCCCGTGTTACCTATAAATCCGATAACTTCGCCCTGTTGGACCCGCTGGCCAATCCTGACCGATGCCCTTTGCATGTGGGCGTACCGGGTATAGTAACCGTGCTTGTGCTTGATAATTACATAGTTGCCGAAGCCTTCGGCCTCAAAATCAATCGTAACCACCTGCCCGTCGGCGGTAGCCACGATCGGATCCCCGGAACGGTAAGTGGAAAGGTCTATCCCCTTATGAATATAGTACTGCCGGGTAAAGGGGTTTTCGTTCTGCCCAAAAAACATCGAAATATGGCCGATACCGCCCTTGATGGGCCAGATGCTGGGAATCTCCGTAAGAAGGGCGCTCTGGGAATCCAGCAGCATCCCGATCTCCCGGATCGGCACCTGGGCGGAGGAAAGGTAGGAGGTAAGACGGCGCACGTCCTCCACTTCCCGCAGCATCCCCTCCGGTGTTTCCCGGATATCGAAGAAGGTAGACAAGTCCCCCGTACCGCCCTGGGTGTTCCTGCCCGGTTTTATATCCGTCCCCAGGGCGGAGAGAGTCCCCGACAGGGCAGTTTCAAAATTACCGGCTTCGTGCAAAAGGCCGGTAATCTCGTCCCGCAGTTGGTCAAGGCTGGCCTGCGTATCCTTAAGGCGGCTGTCCTTACCCGCCAAAACACCCAGCGTATTACTGTAAGAGGCGCTGTACCAGCAGAATGTCCCGATAATCCCCGCCACAAACAGGACGAAACAGCAGACTGAAAACACCGTGATATGGAGATTGTAGACCTTTTTTTCCGAATGGGGGACCAGAACCACGGTATAACGGCGGGCCAGAAACCTGAAAAGCGCCACGACACCCCCGCCCACAGCCCGGGTAAGAATGATGATAAGGCTTTTTGTCTTCTGAACCAAGCTGTTTTCCAGCTTTTTGTACTCATGAACCCGGGACACCATATACCTCTTAATAACTATCGGCATGATTCGCCTAAACCGATAAGGGCAGTATACCCCTCCCGTTTAAATTCTGTCAATGTAAACTTATAAATGCAAATTTGCAGTACCTTGAGCCAATCCCAAAACTCGGTTAGTTTTGGGATTGGCTCGACCATGTGTTCAAAGAAGAATCACCGCGGAGGACACGTCGAACCGAAGGTTCGCATTTCACGGAGGAAGAAAGGGATTTGCTGCCAAAAATTCCGTATTCCTCCGGGTAACTCCGTGGTTAAATTTCTTCGTTGTGATTACCGGTATGTTTAGTGTTTACAGGGTACTGGATTCAGGGTATTCCCGGAAAAATCCTGAGCGTTCTCTAATCTCTTGTGCAAGCCGGCGGGCGGCGGTAGGATTGGGCTGTCCGGGGGTGTCTTGTGGAAGTAGAATATATTTGCACCGTAAAATCTCCGGTGGGGCTGCTTACCGTGTCCAGCGATGGCCGGAATGTCTCCGGGCTCTGGCTCGAGGGGCAGAAATATTTTGCAAGAACCCTGGGGGAAAACGTTCCGGGACAGGATCTGCCGGTTTTTGAAAAGGTCCGGCAGTGGCTGGATACCTATTTTTCGGGCAGGGAACCGGATTTTAT
>JAIRXT010000165.1 GCA_031268125.1 Treponema sp.
TTCACGGCTCCTCGCTTGTTTTCCGGTATTGGAAGGGGCCCCGTGATTCGCCAATCCCGGGGCCCGTTTTTCAGACTTGGCCCGATCTTGGCATGACCGGCCTCCCCTGTCAAGCGCAGATAACAATTTCGAATTCAAAATTCCAAATCCGAAAAGAGCCGTAGAAAATTCATTGGGGGTCCTGCCGGCTGGAAAAATCCGGGGCCCCCACCCCAGATTCTTTCCACCGCCACCCCAATTACTTGTTTCGGCGCTCTTTTCGCCATTATCCCTATCGTGAATTACCTTAACCCAAGGTTCACGAGCCCGTACCTTTGACCATTTTTAGTTGGAATTGTTGAAGCGCAGGATTTTCGATAAAAATTCCGGTTCCGCGGAAAAAACTGATAGCGGATAACTATAAGCCAATAGACATTTGTTGAGAGTCCGCAGAAGGAACAGACTTATATAAGCATGAAGACGGCACGGAAGATCGTCGGCGGTATGGAAATACGGCGTATGTTTGCCCGAAACCTTAAACGCCTGCGGGAACTGCAGAATATTTCCCAGCTTGAGCTTTCAAGCATGACGGGGCTTACCCATAATTTTATTAACGACATTGAAAATTGCAAAAAGTGGATCTCCGCCGAGACCCTGGCGAAATTTTCCGCCGCGCTGAACGTAAAGCCCTATCAGTTCTTCCTGTCCGAGCTCCAGATCGGGGAATTTGAGAAAAATCCGGTAAGCCTGTACCGGGAAGACTTTGCCGATATGTTTCAAAAAGTCATTTCCGACTGGATGAACGTCTACCTGCCGGAAACTGTCAAAAAAAGCTGATAGAGTTGTCCGGCAAGTCCAATCCCGCGCCCTTTTCTTTTTGTATTTTCTTGCGTCCGTTTCCTTTCCAAGGTTTTATAAAAGCGATAGAATGGTCCCATGCGGATACTGGTAAAAGATATGGCGGCGGCCGCCGGAAAGCAGCCGGACGCGGAGCTTGAGGCGGCAGGCTGGGTCCACCGGATTCGGGACATGGGGGGCATCAGGTTTGTGATCCTCCGGGACCGTTCCGGGCTTGGGCAGTTGGTTTTGGCGGAAGATTCCGGGGCCCCGGCATTTACGCTGGAATCGGTCATCCGGGTCCGGGGCCTGCCGGCCCTGAACGAAAAGGCCCCCGGCGGGGCGGAACTCAGGGTAGCTTCCCTGGAGGTCCTCTCCCGGGCGGCGCCGGATCTGCCCTACCAGGTGAACGGCGACATCTCCAAGATCGGCCTGGAGGCAATCCTGGACAACCGCCCCCTGTCCCTGCGGAACCCCAAGATCCGTTCCGTCTTCAAGGTTCAGGATACCATCGTCGAATCCTTTGCCGCGTACCTGCGGAACCGGGATTTTACGGAAATCAAAACCAGCAAGCTTACCGCGGGCAGTACCGAGGGGGGGACCAACCTCTTCCAGGTGGATTATTTTGACCGGAAACTCTACCTGGCCCAGTCCCCCCAGCTTTACAAAGAAGCGATGGTAGCCAGCGGCCTGGAACGGGTTTTTGAAATCGGGCCGGTCTACCGGGCGGAAAAGCACGATACCCCCCGGCACCTGAACGAATACGTTTCCCTGGACCTGGAGATAGGTTTTATTGAATCCGAACTGGAGCTTATCGAACTGGAACGGGAACTGCTGGCCCATATCTTTGGGGAGGTCGCCCGGAAAAACGGCCCGGACCTGGCCGCCTGGGGCGCGTCGGTCCCCGGCCCGGAGGACCTGGCCCGGGCCCCCACGCTGAGTTACGAGGAGGCCCTGAAGCTGGCCAACGAGGAGGCGGCCCGGGACAAAAAAGCCTCCGCTTCGTCCCGGATCTTCGACATCAACCCCGAGGCGGAACGGCTGCTCTGCGAATGGTCCCGGCGGGAACACGGCGTTGATCTGGTCTTTGTCAATGCCTTTCCCCGGCGGCACCGGCCCTTTTACACCTACCCCCTGGCCGAATCCGGCAAATCCGGCGCCGGGACTCTTACCATGAGCTTCGACGCCATTTTCCGGGGCCTGGAGATTAGCTCCGGCAGCCGCCGCCAGCACGATTACGATGCCGTTGTGGAGGCCCTGCCAAAATTCGGCCTAAAGCCGGAGAACATGGCCGGGTATCTGCAGATACTCAAATACGGCTGCCCCCCCCACGGGGGTTTCGCCCTTGGCTGTGAACGGCTTACCCAGAAAATTCTGGGCCTGGGGAACGTTAAAGAGGCAAGCCTCTTTCCCCGGGACCGGCGCCGGGTGGAACCCTAGCCCTTATGGATCCGCACGGCGCGTCCGTATCCATGATGGAACGGTGGAACGGCAAAGCCCTGTTCCGCCTCATCTGGCCCCTGGTTATCGAGCAGATCCTCGCGGTTACTATGGGGGTCGCCGACACGGTGATGATCAGTTCCGTGGGGGAACACGCCGTTTCCGCCATCAACATCGTCGACAACATCAACAATCTGCTGATTATCGCCTTCGCCGCCCTTGCCACCGGCGGGGCCGTGGTGGTAAGCCAGTACATCGGCCGCCGGGATCACCGGAACGCCGGAGAAGCGGCCAAGCAGCTTATCTACGCGGTCTCGGGCATTTCGCTGGTCATTATGGTTTTCGCCTTTTTCCTGCGCCGGCCCATCATCCGCATTATCTACGGGAACATGAGCGCCGACGTAATGGAAGCCGCGGCGGTCTACATGATGATCACCTGTCTTTCCTATCCTTTCCTGGCAGTCTACAACGCCAACGCCGCGCTGTTCCGGGCGGTGGGGAATTCGGGAATCACCATGCGTATAGCCCTGCTGGTGAACATCATCAACATCGGGGGGAACGCCTTCCTCATTTTCGTACTCCACATGGGAGTTGCGGGGGCCGCCCTGTCCACCCTCACAAGCCGGGCCCTGGCGGCAATCATTACGATGATCCTCCTGTACCGGGGCCACGGCCGGCCCATCCGGCTTGAAGGAATCCTCAAATTCCGCCTGGTCCGTTCCATGCTCCGCAGCATCCTCAACGTGGGAATCCCCAGCGGCCTGGAAAGCTCCATGTTCATGGTGGGCCGCCTGTTAACCCAGCGGATCTTCCCCATCTTCGGCACCGCCGCGATGGCGGGGAACGCGGTGGCGGGGGTAGTCAACTCCTTCTCCTTCATGCCCGGTTCCGCCTGCGGCATGGCCCTGCTTACCATCATCGGCCAGTGCGTAGGAGCCGGGGACTACCACGCCGCCAAGCGGCAGTGCGCCCGGATCTTAAAGATCACCTACCTCATTACCGCGGCCCTCAGCCTCTTTATCTGGATATTCCGGGACCCCCTCATCGGCATCTTCAACCTCAGCGTGGAGGCCCATGATTTCGGCGCTCTTTTCCTGCAAATCCACTGCATCTCCATGATCCTCGCCTGGCCCCTCAGCTTCGCCCTGCCCAACGCCCTGCGGGCCGCCGGGGACGCCCGTTACGTCATGTGGGTAGCCACCATCTCCATGTGGACCCTCCGGGTCAGCATGTCCTACATCTTCACCTTTGCCCTGGGCCTGGGCCCCCTGGGGGTCTGGCTTGGTATGGGCGCCGACTTCATCGGCCGGGGCGGCTTCTACCTGGGCCGCTGGCTCCGGGGCCGCTGGCAGGATAAAAAGGTCATCACCTGAGCCGGTTTCAAAATTGGTTATTTGGAACAGCCTCATTTACGGGCGCATGCCGGCATCGCAAGAACTGAGAATCGCCTTCTGTTTTCATATTTTAACATCCCTAAAAAAACTCAAGTTCATTGACACAAAATGTATTCTGTTGTATAAAATTGAATGCAAATATCCCGGTCAAAACAAAGCCTCATTCCCCTTTTGTTCACAATTACTATTCTGAATTCATGCTCATCGTTAAAAGCCGGTATCTATTTAATGTCTCTTGATAAAATAGATGCCCCGCAGCTATTGGAAGATGAAAAAAATGTTAAAATATTTTTGAATTATATGCTTGAAAAAAATAAAATCTACTCAATGCATGTTTTTGAGCGAAAGGGAATAATTCATACGGTAAACAAAACAAAATTATTAAGGCATCAATTTTACACAATAATTGACAACGATAATGTGTTATATACACTAAGTTTTAACGGGACCAATATTTCATCTTATTCTGAAGGAGCATGGATTATTAATTCAGCCAATGATTATGAATCGTATCAGGATTATATTGGCGGAGATAATAAATGGGACGTTACTGAGCTGCATTATACGGACAGGGTAGATGCAGAATCTACGCTTGCAAATATATTAGAAAAAATTGACAGCAATGTAAAATATTATTATAAAGATCATGTAAAAAATATACCCGGCCATGACAATTGTTTAACTGCGGTAAGAGAGACGGTTATGATAAGAAACGGCGTTACTATATCTGAAAAATGAGCCGGTTCTACAAAAAGGCCAAACCCCGCACCGCCCCGCGCCGCATCGTAGACACGGAAAGGGCGGAAGATTATGCTGTAGACATGGCAGCAACCACAATACCTGCCCGCTCCGGACAGCGGGCCGAAGACACTTGGGATCTTTCCACATTATTTTCGGACGATGCGGCTTGGGGCGCGGCCCTGGCCGGATACGAGGGGCGGATAGAACAGATCGCCGCCTACCGGGGCACGCTGGGAGGCTCCGCGGAAAAGCTGGCGGATTACCTGGACTTTATCCGGGATTTTAGAATCCTGGAGGAACGGATCGCCTACTATGCGGATTTACGGCAGACCGAAGACGAGGGCGCAAACGCCGCACGGACCATGATGGGCAAGTTCGCAATGGCCGCCGCCAGGGCCCAGGCCGCTTCTTCCTGGGAAGCCCCGGAGATCCAGCGGATTCCCGGGCGGGACATGGAAGGCTTTCTGGAAAATCCCCGGCTTGCGGAACACCGGGTGTACCTGAAAAAGCTCCTCCGCTATAAGCCCCACATTTTAAGCGACGCCGAGGAGCGGCTTATCGCCCTCCACGCCGAGGGGGAAGCGGTGGCGTCGGAGACTTTTTCGGTCCTTACCAACGTGGACCTGGATTTTGGGACCGTCGACACCCCCGAAGGCCCGCGGCCCCTGTCCCAGTCCACCTGGTCGGTCTTCATGGAAAGCCCCGACCGGGACATCCGCCGCCGGGCCTACGGGCAATTCTACGGCCGCTTTGAATCCCACAAGACCAGCCTGGCAAGCCTCTATTCGGGGTCCGTAAAGAACGATGTAATCCGCGCCAGGGTGCGGGGTTTTGCCTCCGCCCGGCAGGCGGCCCTGTTTCCGGACAAGGTAAACGAGGAAGTTTACGACAACCTTATCGCCGCGGTAAGCGCCAACCTGGGGCCCCTGCACCGTTACTACGAAATCCGCAAGAAGGCCCTGGGGCTGGAGGAACTGCGGCACTACGATGTTTACGTCCCGCTGGTTCCCAAGGCCGTCAAAGAGACAAGCTGGAACCAGGCGGTGGACCTTGTTTCCAGGGCCCTGGCCCCGCTGGGGGATGAATACGTGGAAACCCTGCGTTCCGGCCTTTTGGGCCGCTGGGCGGACCGCTACGAAAACAAGGGGAAACGCTCCGGGGCATTTTCCGCGGGGAGCTTTACCGGAGCCCCCTATATCCTGATGAACTACAAGAACGACAGCATCCGTGACGTGTTCACCCTGGCCCACGAAGGGGGCCACTCCATGCATTCCTGGTATTCCGTCCGGGCCAACCCTTTCATGCACTACAACTACACCATCTTTGAGGCCGAAGTAGCCAGCACCTTCAACGAGGAACTCCTGTTCCGCCATCTGGCCGCCTCCGCCGGTACCCCGGAGCTTAAACGCTACCTGGTGAACAAGCGGGCGGACGATATTATGGCGACCCTGTACCGGCAGACCATGTTTGCCGAATTTGAAAAGCGCAGCCACGAACTGGAGGAAGGGGGCGTCCCCCTGACGGTGGAGACGCTGCGGGGGGAATACCGGAAACTTCTGGAAAAGTACTTCGGCCCCGCTATGGTCTTCGAGGAGGCAAGCGATCTGGAGGGCCTGCGAATCCCCCACTTCTACCGGGCCTTTTACGTGTACAAATATTCCACCGGTATTTCCGCGGCCCTGGCCCTGGCGGAACGGGTCCTGGCGGGGGGCAGCCGGGAACGGGAGGATTATTTCGCGTTCCTTAAATCCGGCGGTTCCCGCTACCCCATCGAATCCCTGGCGGTGGCGGGGGTGGATATGTCGGTCCCCGCCCCGGTGGAAGCGGCCTGCAAGACCTTCGGCCGCCTGGTAGACGAACTGGAGGGGCTGCTGGGTTAGGGAAGGGTTACCGGAACAGGGGCCCCGCAAAAGCCGGGCGGGTATCAAGGGGTTAAATTTGACCCGTGCCGTGTACCCGGGGCCGGAGGAACGTTGCGGGCCAAGTTTAGCCAGGACCCCTGATGAATTTTTTACGGCTCTTTTCGAATTTAGAATTGCTGGAATTACCGGACTTCTTGTTGACTTACGATCAAAAACGTGGATACAATGGACTTGTTCGACAACCTATTTGACTGAACCCTATCGGGTTCGGGTTGTCTGCTAACCTTTGGTTAGCTTGCAAGTCTCGCAAAAGGCTTTGCCTTTTGCTGTTTTTATATGGAAG
>JAIRXT010000174.1 GCA_031268125.1 Treponema sp.
ACGGGGCAGCAGGTAAACCACAAAGAAAACGGGGGCAAGTACCAAACGCAGGGATGTTACCCTATCGGCAAGAGTCATGGGTCTAGTATAAGCCCTGGGAACTATTTAGGCAACGAAGACGGACCCCGGCACACGATAAACGCATAGAATTGCTGATAACCGGTTTACTGCCGCTGAACCGGCGAAAGAATGCCGCTGCATGGAAAGCGCAAGGGATAGGAGCGGAATTCCACGGGATTTCCCGCAGGGGAAGCCCGTGGAATTGGAGCGGATAGCCCGGTTCCCGGCCCCTGGGCCGGGAATGCGCCCAAAAGAAGGGGTTGAAAATTCCTATGCGTTTATCCTGGACCCCGGCAATTCTCAGTTTAACCATTCCAAAACGAACAGGCGCCCAAAAAAACCCGGCTACCCGTAAAGTTCCGTATACTTGGCCTCAATGTAGTTCAGGAAGGGCTCCGCGGAGAGCCGTTCCCCGGTTACTTTAAGGAGGAGCTCCGAAGGCTCAAGGCGGCAGCCCCAGCGGTAGATGCGATCCCGCAGCCATTCGTGGATTGGCTTAAAGTTCCCGGCGGCCAGGGCGGAGTCAAATTCCGGCAGATCCTTCTGCATCTGCGCCCGGAACTGGAGGCCGTAGAGATTGCCCAGGGCATAGCTGGGGAAATAGCCAAAAGAGCCCATTGACCAGTGAACATCCTGCAGGACTCCGTCGGCATCCGTTTCGCTTTCCAGGTTGAGGAAGCGGCGGCTGTACTCCCGCCAGCGGCCGGGGAGGTCTTCCGGTAGGAGTTCCCCGGAGATAAGCTGCTTTTCCAGCTCAAAACGGAGGATGATATGCAGGGAATAGCTGACTTCATCGGCATCGACCCGGATAAGGGAGGGCCGTACCTGGTTTACCCTGCGGTAGAAGGTATCGATGTCCACAGAGCCAAGCTGCCCGGGGAAGTGGCTTGCCAACAGCGGGTACAGGCCGTCCCAAAAGGGGCGGCTGCGGCCGACAACGTTTTCCCAAAAGCGGGACTGGGATTCGTGGACGGCCATAGAGGCCCCGTCGGCCAGGCAGGAAAAGCGGAGTTCCGGGGGAAAGCTCATCTCGTAAAAGGCATGGCCCGATTCGTGGATAACGGAAAAGACGCTGGAAAGAAGGTTCCGGGGGAAATAACGGGTGGTGATGCGGACATCGTCCGCCCCCAGGGAGGTGGTAAAGGGATGGGCGCTGACGTCCAGCCGGCCCCGGCCGGTGTCGAAGCCCAGGTAATCCATGAGCGCATGGTTGAACCGTACCTGGACGCCGGTGTCGTAGTCCTGATCCAAAAACGGGCAGGCCTGCGGCGGGGGCAGTTTTTTGATGAGGGCGTTCAACCGTTCCCCCAGGGGGCCGAAGAGGGCGCCGGTTTCCCGGGCGGTCAGGCCGGGTTCATAGGTGTCCAGCAGTCCGTCATAAAGGCTGCCCTTGCCGTCTCCGGCATCGGAATAGCCCCAATACCGGGCTTTTTGCCGGGCAATGTCGATCATGGCGCGGAGATGGGGCAGAAACGCTGCAAAATCGTTGTTTTTCCGGGCCCGGGCCCAGGCGGCCTGAGAAAGCCCTTCCGCCCGGGCGGCATCGCTTACAAATTTCACAGGGAGTTTTACTTCCCGGTCGTAGGCGCGGCGCATGACCCGCAGAAAATCCCGCTCCAGGGCGGGAAGCCCCTCATCGCCCCGGGGATTCTCCGGCGTGGAGCCCAGTTCCGTCAGGCAATGCCCGATGCCGGGGGAAACAAAATGCTCGTGGGCTATGCCCTGGAGCAGGGCAAGCTGTTCCGCCCGTTCCTCCACCCCCCCGGAAGGGAGGCAGGTTTCCTCGTCCCATTGCAGCAAGGCCAGGGTTTTCCCCAAATGGTGGTATTCCTGATCCGCCCGGTGCAGTTTTTCCAGCAATTCGGCTGTTTTCACGTTGAACCATCCTTAATGCAGCATATTGTATTCTTGAACGATCTGAATCTCGCTCCGTACCTGGGATTCGGCGGAAACTTCCCGGGCGGCGCTCAGGGCGGTTTCGATAAGGGCCTGGGCGCTGGCTACTCCGTAAAGGGTAATCATGCCGCCGGATACGGAGGCTTCCAGGAAATGAATGGGAATTTCCTTTTCGTAGATGATGTGGTGTTTTACCTGCTGGGCCAGGGTCAATTCCCTGATCCGCTGCAGCCCCTGTGCCTCCACCTCCGCCGTAATGTTGTGGCCCATGAAGATTTTTACAATGTCCGCGCAGGCAGCGGGGTGCAGATAGCCGGTATTGAGGGAAAGATGGTAGTTCCCCGGATCTTTCCATTCCACATCAAAGAAATAGCGGTGGAAGCCGCTGCGGTCATGGTCGCTCTGGTCGATAATCTGGCGGGCCCGTTTTTCATCACACTGGAAGTAGCTTTTTACCCGCTCAATCCTGATATTCTGGGGGGCCACAAGGAATACCGTAACAACGCCCGGTACATTCCCCAGCACCATGCTGGCGCCCCGGCCGATAAATATACAGCCGCCCTGAGCGGCTTCCGTATACATGGCGGTTTTAAGAAAATGCACATAATCGTCCCGGTCCTGGGACAGGGAGGCCCAAAACGAAGGCTTCCGCTCATCGTATTTTTCCAGCTTGGGCCCGGCAACCCCCCAGGATTTTATCTGGTCCTCCAGGGTCTGCTTGTCGATGAACCGGTAGTTAAGCTGTTTCGCCAATTCGTGGGCGGTTTCATCACCCAGGGCCGCCAACTCACGGGAAAATGTAATTATCGCCATAATCTGCCTCCTCAATCTAACATGCTGGAGCCGCTAACGCTACAAGCATAAATCCCTCCGGGCAGGCTTGTCAAAAGGCTTTTTCCGGCCGCAATTCTCATTTTAACCATTTCAAAACGAAAAGGCGCCGGGACTAAACTTGATCCGCAGTGTTCCCCGGCCCTGGACACACAACATGGATCAAATTTAGTCCCCTGACACTCTGCCGGGCGCTTTTTCATCTCTTCCTGACATGAGAATTGCTGGTTGTCTAAGGGAATTCGAGGTAAAAAATGGTCAAACGGCTGCCGGTACGGTTTTATACTGCTTAACGAGCCCGTACCTTTGACCATTTTTTGGTTGGACTTTCTCATTTCCCTAAACTGAGAATTACTGTTTTTCCGGCGGCTTTTTTTTAAGCCGCAGGAAGGGTATGGTAGCCTTATGGAAGACTGCAAGCTGAGATGGGAACGGGAGAGCGGCAGGAAGGTCTTTGACTGTCCTGTTTTTTCGGTAAACGAATGCGTATGCCGTTCCCCGGACGGACGGCGGCGGACCTACACCGTCATGGACCTGGCAGACTGGGCCATCGTGGTGCCGGTTATCGAATCCGGCGGGGAAAGGGAATTCGTCCTGGTACGGCAGTGGCGGCACGGGTCCCAGGAGATGAGCCTGGAATTCCCCGGCGGGGTCTTTGAGAGCGGGGAAGACGCCCCGGCGGCGGCGGCCCGGGAATTGCTGGAAGAAACGGCCTACCGGGCGGGGAACATGCGGAAGCTGGGGGAATTCCGCCCCAATCCGGCGATTATGTCGAACACGGTCCACATCTTCCTGGCGGAGGACCTGCATTTTACCGGCGCCCAGGCGCTGGACGAAGACGAGTATATCGAGGTGGTACGGGTTAAACCCCGGGAACTCATCGAAGGGATGGGGCGGCCGCCCTATGTTCATGCCCTGATGGGTTCCGCCCTGGCGCTCTACCTGAAGGACCACCCCCGGCTATAGCGCTAAACTTGGCCCGCAACGTTCCGCCGGGGCCGGGAAATTGCCGGAAAAACGCATGTAGAATCTGCCTTCGCTATTTTCATACGCTCGGCAATATGCCGCCGGTAGAGAATTCCAAGGCGCCTGCGGCGCCATGTTTTCCTGGCCCTTTCCCGGCCCCGGACACGGGTCAAATTTAGCTATAGCGGCGGCGGAGGCCCCGGCGGTTTCCCCCAAAAAAAACGGCCCCCGGAAGGGGGCCGTTTTAACGTCAGCGGAATGCGGGGTAATCTGTTTCAGCGTCCCACAGGCCCTGCCGCACTTCTCCCTGGATGCTGGGAATATCCAGCACCATGCCGGGGTGGATGATATTGGGGTTGTCCGGCTGCGGAAGTTTTGACCGGTTGGCTTCGTAAATAACCCGCCATTTGGAAGTATCCCCGTAGGCCCAGGACCTGCCCGCAATGTTCCAGAAACAATCCCGCCAGGGGTTCCAGGCCCGGACCACGTACTGGGCCGGCAGGACCGGCGGAGGCGGAGCAAGCGGTTCAGGGGGCGGCGGGGGAGCAGGAGGCTCGGGGGGAGGCGGCGGGGGCGGAGCAGGCGGTTCAGGGGGCGGCGGAGCAGCGGGAGGCGGCTCGGGGGCCTGAGCAACTTCGGGTACCCGGAGACCGGACAGAATCGAAACAACCCGCGTTGCGGCGTTTATGGCCTGGTCGTATTCTTCTGCGGAACGAAGACGCAGACTGGAATTGTAATAATCCTGGGCTTCTCCGAATTCGGAGGGGAAGTAGGCAGAAACGCCGGAAGATACCGCCTGGTCCAACTGCTTTTTTGCGGCGGCAACGGCGTTGTTTGTCTCCCGGATTTTTAACTGCAGGGCAATATACTCATCGGAAAGCCGGGCATAGCGGACCGATTCTTCCGAGTAGAGGGAGGAAACGTCATAATTCCCGTCGTTGTAGGCCAGCCGGGCCAGATTCGCCTGCCGCAGGCTTTCGGTAAAGTACTGATTATTCCGCAAATTCCGCGGAATCTCCGGGGCGGAATCGGATGAAGCGGCATCGGCCAGAACAGCCAGGGGAAACAACCATTCCGGTTCGGGCAGATCGGCAAAATTTTCCCCGGCCGCCGGGGAACCGGGCCGGAATTCCGCGGAGGCCGTGAATACCTGGGATAATCCCAGATACAGGACCGTCAAAAACAACACGGTTTTGCGCTTCATTCCTCACCTCCTTCCAGTATTTTTTCCGCATTCAGGGCGGTATTCTCGCTTTCCACAAGTTTCTCCTCGGCGGCATCCAGCGCCGCCTGGGCGATCCTGCGTTTTTCTTCCGCCGCAAGGACCGTCTCCGCAAATCCTTTTTCCGCCAGGGCATAAAGGTCAACCGCGTTATGGTATACCTTTGAGGTATACGCCGATTCAGCCTGGTTGTAGGTTTGGTCTACCCGGGAAAAATCGTCCTTTACCGCTACGTTGGCCTTTACATCCAGGGCGGCCTGTCTTCCCCGCCGGGCCAGGTCCCGCCGTTGGCCCGCATAAGCCGCCCAGCCGTTGTTAAGTACGGCTTCGTACATGATTTTTGATTCCCCTGCCCCGTCCAGGGCTTCTTTGGCCGCGCCGGCCTCGTAAGCGTCCATTGCGGCAAGGAAGGTTTTACCGGCACGGGTAAAGTTGTCCCGGTCAAGGCCGGCAAAATCCCGCCGTATCACTTCTTCCCGGACGGCATAGGCTTCCAGCCCGGTCTTGAGGGAATTGTAGCGGTCCAGAACTTCCTGGGCGCCGGCCTCCAGGCTGCGGTAATTTTCCGCACGGAAAGCCCTGTCCAGGTCCGTCATGGTTTCATCGGCAAAAACAAGGTATTCGGGGGCCACCTGCTCCGCGCCCGCGGCAATTACCTCTTTCCGGACATGGTAGTTTTCCAGAACGATTCCAAGGGAACGGTAGCGGTCCAGGGCTTCCAGGGCCTTGGGCCGGGCCGCGTAGTAATCTTCCGCATCGTAGAGGTTTTCCGCATCCCGGGCCGCCCGGTCCGCAATGTCAAGGTATTCGGGGGCCGTATCTTCTATACCCGCGGCGATAAGCCGGGCCCGGGCCGCCTGTATTTCGTCAATTAAACCGCCGGCATACCGGGAAAGGGTTTTTTGAAATATCTCACGGTAGCGATCCGCGCTTGCGTTATAGCGATCCGCCGCCCCGGCGGAGCCGGTTCTATCAGCCTGGAGAGAAGCGTAATCAGCCTCCGCAGAGGCCCAGTCCTCCGGGAAATACGA
>JAIRXT010000189.1 GCA_031268125.1 Treponema sp.
CGTTTTTTTGCAATTTGGCAAAGGGCGAAAAGGCGTCCCCCGGCAATTTTACTTTTACAAAATTTTTCGATGGAAAAGACGCCTGTCACAGATTTTTATATGTTAGAGTTGTTCGATAATCTTTCGTTATCGAACAAATTCCTTAAAAAACTGCAAAAGGCTTTAGCCTTTTGCGAGACTTGTTCAACAACCGAAACCCGGCAGGGTTCAATGAGAAGGTTGTTGAACAAGTCCGTTCATGCTAATTTTCACAAAGGTTTGCCGGATTCGCATAACAGGCCAAACGTTAAAAACTGGTTGTATCGGGATTCTGGTCCAGCCCGGCAATCCCCGTAAGACCGGCGATCTTTTCCACGTCTTCGGCGGAAAGCTCAAAATCAAAAACCTGGGCGTTTTCCGCAATCCGCTGGGGAGTTACTGACTTGGGCAGGGGAAGGTAGCCCCGCTGCAGGCTCCAGCGGATACAGACCTGGGCGACGCTCCGGTGGTACTTATCCGCAAAGCTCTGCATCTCCGGGGCCGCAAAGATTTTCCCCACCCCCAGGGGGCTGTAAGCTTCCAGGAGGATGCCCTTCCCGCGGCAGTACGTTACTACCGCGTCCTGGGTACAGCCGGGGCACAGCCGAATCTGGTTCACCTGGGGCGCCACTGCGGCCGTTTTAAGCAGGGGCTCGATATGCCGCTGGTGGAAATTACTCACCCCGATAGCCTTGACCTTCCCCGCCCGGTAGAGTTCTTCAAAGGCTTTCCAGGTCCCCGCGTTGGCCTCCTGCCAGTTAGAGCGGAACGCGGCGGGGTTGGGCCAGTGGATCAGGTACAGATCGAAGTATCCGGTCCCCAGCTTCTTTGCGCTTTCCTCAAAGGCCCGCAGCGTTGCCTCGTAGCCGTGCTCGGCGTTCCAAAGCTTGGTGGTAAGGAAAATTTCCCCCCGCGGAACGCCGCTTTCTTTGATGGCCCGGCCCACGCTTTCTTCGTTGCCGTAAATCGCAGCGGTGTCGATGTGCCGGTAGCCCGCTTTCAGGGCCGCCTTAACCGAAGAAACCGCCGTCTCCCCGTCCGGGGTCTGCCAGGTGCCAAAGCCGATACAGGGAATCTTCACCCCGTTACTCAGGGTGAAACCGTCGGTAAGTGATGTGTATGCCATAAAATACTCCTTACAGATAGAGTGCCGTTTGTTCCAAAAGACTGCGCTCCGTTCATCAAAGTTGCAGCCCGAAGTGTAGATGTTAAAGTGAAGGTTAAGTCAAGAACGCTCAGGCCCCGGTGCAGCAATTCTCTGTTTGGGAAAGGGTGAAAAGGCCAAATGCCGGGCGGGGTCCGGTTTCGCGAAAGCGAAAAAGGGGGAAAAACGAGGGGAAGGGGCCCCTGTTTTTCCCCCTGACAGGACCCCGGGAGAATTTAACCGGCGCCTTTTCGTTTCGCCCCGACGATTGTCTTGCATTTTCTTTATGGGCGGAATAGGCTTGGACTACAAGTGAAAGCCCCCCCTTGGGGTGCAAGACCAAAACAAGGACATTGTATGGCATATATAAAGGAGCGGCTCCCGGTAAAGGACCTGGAAAGCCTGGAACTGGCTCTTAAGGAGATCCGCAAGGCCCAGGCGGAATACGGAACCTTCTCCCAGGAGCGGGTGGATTCGATTTTCTTTGCCGCGGCCCAGGCGGCAAACCGGGAGCGGATTCCCCTGGCAAAGCTGGCGGTGGAAGAAACCGGCATGGGGGTGGCGGAAGATAAGGTAATCAAAAACCACTACGCCGCGGAGTACATCTACAACGCGTACAAGGACACCAGAACCTGCGGAATCATCGAAGAAGACCCGGTTTTTGGAATCAAAAAAGTGGCGGAACCTCTGGGCGTCGTGGCCGCGGTAATCCCTACCACCAACCCCACTTCCACGGTGATCTTCAAATGCCTCATCGCCCTAAAAACCCGGAACGGGATCATCATTTCCCCCCATCCCCGGGCAAAAAACTGCAGCAACGAAGCGGCCCGGATCATCCTGGAAGCGGCGGTACAGGCCGGGGCCCCCGCGGGGCTGATCGGCTGGGTAGACGAACCGGGTCTGGATCTTACCAATATGGTGATGAAGGAGGCGGATATTATCCTGGCCACCGGCGGCCCCGGTATGGTCAAGGCCGCCTACTCCTCCGGCAAGCCCGCCATCGGGGTCGGTTCCGGGAACGTGCCTGCCGTCATCGATTCCGGCGCGGATATCAAACTGGCGGTCAATTCCATCATCCTTTCCAAAACCTTTGACAACGGGATGATCTGCGCCAGCGAACAATCGGTCATCGTCCCGGACGATATTTACGACCGGGTAAAACTTGAATTTACCTACCGGGGCTGTTACTTCCTAAAACCCGCCGAACTGGAAAAAGTCCGCAAGACCATCCTGGTGAACGGAGCGCTGAACGCAAAGATTGTGGGCCAGAGCGCCTCCCGAATCGCCGGACTGGCGGGGATTCAGGTCCCCGAAGACACCAAAATACTGATGGGGGAAGTGAGCAGCACGGACCTGGGCGAGGAATTTGCCCACGAAAAACTTTCCCCGGTCCTGGCCATGTACCGGGCCGCCGGCTGGGAGGACGCCCTGAACAAGGCGGAGCCCCTGATCCGGGACGGGGGCTACGGCCATACCGCCAGCGTCTACCTGGACCCGGCCGTGGAAAAGGCAAAACTGGAAGAATTCAGCCTGCGGATGAAGACCTGCCGGATCGTCGTAAACACCCCTTCCGCCCACGGGGGCATCGGGGACCTGTACAACTTCAAGCTTGCCCCCTCCCTTACCCTGGGCTGCGGCTCCTGGGGGGGCAATTCGGTGGCGGAAAACGTAGGGGTCAAACACCTTTTGAACATTAAAACCGTGGCGGAAAGGAGGGAAAACATGCTCTGGTTCAGAACGCCGGAAAAAGTATATATCAAACGGGGATGCCTCCCCGTTGCCCTGGACGAACTGGGAGAGGGCAAAAAACGGGCCTTTATCGTAACCGATACCTTCCTGTACCAAAACGGCTACACCGCAACGATTACGAAAAAACTCGATGAGCTGAGAATCGTCCACGAAACGTTTTTCGATGTGGAAAGCGACCCCAGCTTGGCCTGCGCCCGGAAAGGGGCCGCCCTTATGGCCTCGTTCCGGCCCGATGTGATCATCGCAATCGGCGGCGGTTCCGCTATGGATGCGGCCAAGATCATGTGGGTCCTCTACGAACACCCCCAGGCGGACTTCCAGGACATGGCCATGCGTTTTATGGACATCCGGAAGCGGATTTACCACTTCCCCAAAATGGGGGAAAAGGCCTACTTCATCGCCATACCCACCAGCGCCGGAACGGGAAGCGAAGTAACCCCCTTTGCGGTGATCACCGACGAAGAAGCGGGCATAAAGTACCCCCTGGCGGATTACGAACTGCTGCCCGACATGGCCATTGTGGATGTTGATGTCCAGATGAACGCCCCCAAGTCCCTGACCAGCGCCGGCGGCATCGACGCCCTGACCCACGCGCTGGAATCCTACGCATCGATCATGGCTACCGATTATACCGACGGCCTTGCCGTCCAGGCCATGAAGCTGATTTTCCGCTACCTGCCCGCCGCCTACGAACTGGGCGCGGAAGACCCTGATGCCCGGGAAAAAATGGCCAACGCCGCCACCATCGCCGGCATGGCCTTTGCCAACGCCTTCCTGGGAGTCTGCCATTCCATGGCCCACAAACTGGGGGCCTTCCACCACCTGCCCCACGG
>JAIRXT010000236.1 GCA_031268125.1 Treponema sp.
TTCCGAAGATCCTTTAAATCCCGCAAATCAGACACCGAGTCCACAATGCCCCGTTTCTCCGCCCCGTTCGCGGCGTCAATAATGCTGCCGCTGTTCATCAATTCTACTCTGTCAATGCTGCGAAACACCTTGCCAATTAACAAATCGGTGGTTCGAGCGTATCGTGAAGTCAGATTTTCAAAATGATCAAATTCATCTGCCGTGTAGGCGTCCTTTTCCCCGATGCGTTTACAAATATCGTAGGAGCGGCGCAACCAGTCTATGCTTGCGGAAAGGCTTCCAAGATTATTTTCAAGCACATCCAGCGCGGCGTCACTCATCCAGTCGCACTCCTGTTTCAACGGCTATGCGGAAAAAAGGATCGGTCCCGTCGGCGGAAACAACCATGTCAATTTTCTGCTCCCCAAGACGGTCAACAATGTTTCGTCGTATGAGCATCCGTTCCGGCAAACGTATCCGGGTGGAAAGAACAGCGATGTCAATATCGCCGCCCTTTTTTGTGTCGTCCGCCCGGGACCCAAACAACCATATCCTGGCATTGCGATCTACCTGGCGAATCGAATTGACCAAAATCTCCTTTTCAGCGCCGCTTATCCGCATAGTCCGTTGTCTCATCCTCTATGCCCAAACTATAGCATAGTTTCATGCAAGTTTCAACCGTGCCGGAAGCCTCCCCCTCTCCCCTACCCTGCCAGCGCCTTGGGGTTAAACTTGATCCACACGTCGTACAGTTTTTGTGTGGGGGCCAGTTTGGTAAAGCACGCGTAGCTCAGACCGTTCATTATGTCCATGTAAAAGTGCCGGTACTTGCGCCAGTAGTTTTCGTAATCCGGCGGCAGGGGCGGGCGGTTCTTGAAGTCCAGGGGGGTTTCCGTCACATAGCCGGTGTTGGCAAGCTCCTGGAGGAAGCCGGTGACGGGGAGGATGCGCTCCTTTATCTTGTCACAGCGATCAATGAACGCGGCGTGGCTGGAACGGGCGGCTATAGGGGTCGCGTCGTAAACGAGCATGAGGGGCTTGTTCGTCGCTTCAAAATAAAAGGTAAAGGGCATGTCAGGATCGAAGGCTCCGGTGAATGCCCGGAAGTAGGGCTCCAGCGGATCCCGCAAGACACGGCCATCGTCGACGGCAACGAGTTGGTTAATAACAGTTCTTTTGAATGTGTCCAGAAACACGGATGCCTCCTGGCGAACAGGGCGGAACCGTCAGGGTAAATTTTCCCCCACGGTGACACAGCTTTTGTGTCCGCATTTTTTTTGTGAATGTCCCCGGATTTGTGCCGCGTGCGCCGAAACAGCATCGCGTGTTTAACCCGGTTGCTGCCTCGGCTACCTTGTTCCGCTCCCGCAGAACGGGCCGAACCGCCTCCGCAAGGGGGGCGGAGATATAGTAAAAAGCCGTGATTCCCCTGGAGGACACGGCCTGTTTTGAGATGCTCTGCTGTCAGTTAATGTTGCTAATTCTTTGCTATATAAACACTTACTTCTGGGGGGGGGGGTGGGGGGGCAAATTTCAGGGAGCGCAAACCCTGCGGGTTAGCGTCGGCTCTGAAACTGGTATGTGCTGTATGCGCCTCGCGCTGATACATCCCCGGACTCCTCAAACGGTAATTGTCCATACGATAACGACAATTTGCCGGCGTGTCAAGCGTCCGGATCAAAGGGGAAGTCTTTCAGGGAGATAAAATGATTCGTTGTGAAGGGTACATACCCCGGCCCCTTGGGGCGGTACTAAGGGTATGTACCCTGAATCAAATACCTTATGAGAACAACCATACCCCGCTGCTTGCGGGGTTGGTTGATTAAGGCGGGCGCTCCGGGGCCTGGAAAGCTATGCCCGGCTCCCTGGGGCGGTGTCCGGGCAGCCAGGGCCGGAAAAAAGGGCTTGACCGGATAAGCAATCCGGCTTATATTTTTAGTATCAGGTCAGCCTGATGAGCCGTGCAATAAAGGGGCGTTTAACCCGCCAGGGTTGGCGCGGCGCCTGAGCGCGGCTCAATTTTTATATCATCAAGGTAATGATGATAATATTTATCGCCATAGGGCTTTGTCGTTTTCACGGTGATGATCGCCATATACGGGGTTTCGTTTACCATGCAACGGCTGGTAAAATACGAGAAATTTTCTATATTTTGCCGCCCTTTTTCATCAGGAAAATCATGATCAAAGGTTGAATTCTCCAATAACTGGTCCAGAATTTTGATAGACACAATTTGTTCACGGGTTTTGGACTTCATTTTCCATTCCCCTATTCCCTCTCTCGATACCTTTATTTCCCTGCCGGTAGATTTATTGGTGAACGCCTTCCCCTGGAAATGCTCCCGGACATAACGCAAGCACTCTTTTCTCAAATCATTGAGGGATAACTTCCGTTCAACATCGGTTTCTATGATGATATTTTGAGGCTTTTCTATATATCCTGCTTCTTCCACTTTATTACCCTTCCCAAACCTAACATAAACCTTCCCAGGGCGTCTATTCTTGCCAATTATGACTTGGCTTTCTCATAACTCCGAGGGGAATTTCAAGATCACCCGCGCTGCTGAAGCCTTGAACGATACCGATTTATCATAGCATAAAGCCCCGGACAAGCCGGGGTCTTAAATTGGTTTAGATAAGATTGGGCTTTTTATCTTCTTCCTGCTCTCCCCAAAACTGTTCCACCGAAGGCCGCATGTTCTGGTAGGCAGTGAGCCGTTCCGTGAGGATCGGATTGTCATAGTGGTCCGTCATAGCAACCGACCGGTGCCCTATGAACTCCCGCAAAACCTGTTCCGAGAGGAGCGTCCTCATCCGGGTATTGTAGGTATACCGCAGGCAATGAACGGTTAGGCGGCGGCTCTCGTAGTCGATCCCGGCGTTTTGAAGCCCGTAGCGGAAGCGGTCAAGGATATAATAGTTGGCTATAGGTTTCCCGTGGTACGAAAAAACCAGCCCTGGATAAGCGGGACATTCCGGCGTTTGATCTAGCCAGCGGATCAGCATTTTCAGAGTTATTTCCGGGATAATGACTGCCCTTGCCCGGGAATCTTCGGTAGTTGCCTTCTTGAGCGGTCCTATCGTTCCCCGGTCATCTACAGCACGGTCAATAACCAGCCCGCTATTCGGGATGTTAATTTGTTCCCGGTGCAAAGCCCGGATTTCTCCGGAACGTAGCCCCGCCGAGACTGTTACGCAAAACAGAGTGCCAAACATCAGTGCAAGGCTCTCGTCCCGTTCCTTGCGTTTGTCAGGGGGGCGTGTCCAGACACGGACAAGCTCCTGCTCATCGTAGGGGAATAGGGCGGTTAGCTCCTTGCTGGAGAGGGTGTTCTGTCGTTTGCCGTTCCGCTTAAAAGGCTCAAACTCCGGAATGAACTCAATAACACCCACCCGCCTTGCCTCCCGCATAACCAGTTGCAGAGTATAGAGGATTGTGTTTCGGCTTGAGTTGGAAAGCTTCAGTTCCAGAAGAAAATCTTCGACCAATGTAGGGGTAATTTCGGTCAACCGCAAATGCCCGAACTTGGGCAGGAGATAGCCGGTGAGGTGGCGGCGGTGCTGGCTGATAGTCTGCCGCTTGAGGACTTTGCCCTTGGCGGCCCATCGCGCAAGGTGGGGTGCGCCCTCAATGAACATATCCCCGGCAAAGTCTTTGATGGTTACAGACAATGAGGACGGTTTCTTCTGCTGGTGATTTTTGAGATAAGCAATCAGGGCTACGGCACCGGCTTCCGCGGCGGATTTTGTCTTTGGGGTGCGGTAAGGGGAGAGTTCATCCGGGAGGTCAAGGAAGCTCCGGCGCCGCCATTCGGCGCATACGCGTCCGGGCAACCCGGATGTAAAGTTTATCGTGAGCCGAAAGGTCTTGGAATCAGTCCGCTTGGTAACTATAAACGGTTTGGGGGATTTGGCCATAGCATCGCTCCTGCTTTTGCGCCCAACGCAAAAGAATAAAAGCCCGATAAGAGCCCGATGCTACGAATCTTGAAAGACGGCAAAAAGAGGCTTTTCGCTAACTCCTTGTCATACAAGGAGTTAGCTACTTCACCCTAGCTCCCCCGCGCGGGTTCGAACCACGGACCCAGTGGTTAACAGCCACTTGCTCTGCCAGCTGAGCTACAGGGGAATATTTTCCAAGCTTAGCAGAGCCTGGGGAACGTGTCAAGAGATTCGTTCTGCTTTTCAGCAATTCTGAATTCAAAATTCCAAATCCGAAAAGAGCCGTAAAAAATTCATTGGCTTTCCTGTCGGCTGGAAAAATCCGGGGCCCCCGCCCCAGATTCTTTCCACCGCCACCCCCCGCTGCTTGTTTCGGCGCTCTTTTCGCCATTTCCCCATCGTGAATTACCTTATACCAAGGGGTTTTCAAGGTAAAAAAATGGTCAAACGGCTGCCGGTACGGTTTTATGCTGCATAACGAGCCCATACCTTTGACCATTTTTAGGTTGAACGGTTATTTTTTTTGAATTCGGAATCGCTGTCTGCTTTTCAGCAATTCTGAATTCAAAATTCCAAATCCGAAAAGAGCCGTAAAAAATTCATTGGGGGTCCTGCCTGGCTTTTGCGGAGCGCCTTTTCGCCCTTTCCTAAACTGAGAATTGCCGGCTTATCAGGGGGAATTCGAGATAAAAACAGTGCCTAAGAATCCCTGGGCTTTAACTGGAAGCGGATTAACAGGATTGAGGATGCCAGGGCGCAGAAGGCCGCCAGAATAGCCATGACGGCAAGGACCCCGGAGCTAAAGATCATAATGTTATACATTCCGTGGATGGCTACGGCGGAAAGAAAACGCAGGATAACGGGGAAGGGGCCTTCACCAAAGCTGGCGGCGGCGGCTCCTACTCTGGCTCCGCAGGCGCCGTGCAGCGGGGCGGAGGTAACGGTTCGCAGCAGGGCTATTCCGGTATCGGAGGCCCCGTAGGAAGCGCTTTCTATCAGCGCAAAGCCCAGCCCGGCAGCCAGTCCGGCGGCGCTGCCCCGCAGGAGGGCCTGCTCGCCTTTAATCCGGGCCAGGGGAAACAGAATAAGAAAGACGAGAAACCGGGCCGTTTCCTCGGTGGCGGCGATCCGGCAGAACTGATTGAATAATACAGAGCCTATGTTCCCCAGGGAACGGACAGAGGAACCGGGCAGGACGGGGATAAGGCCCTGCATGATCAGGGCAAGGAACAGGGAACTTGCGCCGCCAAACAGGAAAATCAGGAACCACAGGGGGGAGACAGGACAGCGGGCCCTGCGGTACCACAGGAACAAAAGCAGCACGGGCAGAGCAGAGATAAAAATCAAAAACAAAAGAACCGGCAGGCCGCTCATAGGATGCACCCCAACTTACAAAGCCATTACATAGGCTGCAATTCCGGCATTCCGGAACTGCCTCCACTACGTATAGCATAATACCAACAAAACAATTAGGGTAAGGCCCATGAAAGGAAACAGGTTTGCGCCCAAGGCGGCCCGGCCGCTGGTACTCATTGCCGGCCCAAAGCACTCCGGGAAGACCAGCGCCGGGAAGGCCCTGGCCCGGCTCTGGGAACAGGGCGCCGACGGGCCGCGGCGTGGGGCCGCTGTCTTTATCGACCTGGATGAACTGGTGGAAAGCCGTACCGGGAAAAGCCCCCGGATTCTCTACCGGGAAGGGCCGGACCGGTTCCGCAAAGCGGAGGCGGAGGCGCTGCGGAGCCTTTTCGAAGACGTTCCGCCGGAAGGCGGGGCTATTATTGCGGCTGCCGGCGGCGGCCTTGCGGACAACCGGGAGGCCCTGGAAATGCTAAAACAGCGCCCGGCGGTACTGATAGTGTACCTGGAAGTCTCCGCGGAAACCGCTTGGGAACGAATCAGGGCAGCGGCGGACCGGACCGGGGAACTGCCCCCCTTCCTTAACACGGAAAACCCGCAGGAAACCCACCGGCTGATCCACGAGCACCGGGGGCGGATCTACCGGGAAATGGCGGACACCACCGTCAAGGCGGGGGCCGCGCCGGAAGAAACGGCGGCCGCCATATTACAGGCCATCGCCTTGGTCCGCAGCGTTCCTCCGGGGCCGGGAAAAAGGCCGGAAAAACGCTGGTAGATCCGCCGCCGCCATCTTCAATACGCTAACGGTGCCTAAGGCTCTTTCACCCCGCCCCGGAGGGCGAGCCGGGCGGTTTTGGCAAAAATATCCCCCAGGTACTCCCCTTCCCGCCGGGAAAGAGCGGCCCGGGAAATAAAATCCCGGATAAACCGGGTCTGCTCCTCCCGGCCGGGATGCCGGTAAAAGCCCAGGCTTTCCAAATTTCCCGCAATGGCGGCCGCCAGGGCATCCGCCTGATCCCGGTTCAGGGGTTCCCAGGCGCCCTTCGGCGGGGCGGTAAAGTCCTCCGCCGCAAATTCTGGCGTCCCTTTCGGCCCCAGGGCGCGGAACAATTCGTAGCCGTAAATCTGGACCGCATGGGAAAGATTCAGGGAAGGAAAACTGCCGGACACAGGGATGTGGGAGGCAATGTTGCAAAGGGCCAGTTCGGCGTCATCCAGGCCGCTGCGCTCGTTGCCAAAGGCCAGGGCCGCCTTTCCGGGCCGGCCCTTCAGCCAAAGAGAAAGCTCCCGGCAGTCCATCGTTACGTTTTTACGCCTCCGGCCCCGCCGGCGGGTGGTTCCCGCCAGAACTGCACAGTCTGCCGCCGCCGCTTCCAGACCGTCAAAAAACCGGGCCTGCTCCCAAACAGCGGCGGCATGGACCGCCCTGGACCGGATTTCTCCCTCAAACGGGGCAAAATCCTCCCGGGAAAGACCGGTAATCCGCAGCTGTGAAAGCCCCATATTCATCATGGCCCGGCAAACAGCCCCGACATTGCCCGGATCCGACGGCCGGCAGAGGATTATAATAATTTCCTGCAATCTCATAACAAACAAATCCTAAGCGTTGAAAATTCAGGTAAAATCGTATATCATTATTATAAATGCTGGTACTGACTGGTCCCTCTTCTGTGTTGTTTCGGTCCTTTTACCGGCCGGAGGGACTTGCCCGGTCAACGCGCCGGTTTGACAAGATAGACCCAAATCATTAAAATGCGGGAGCAAACTCGTCAATAGGCAGTGGGCGGAGTTTAAGGATGTGTCATGACGAACAACGATCTGGTTCCAGGCTTTGATGATGAAAAGGACGAAAGCCTCAAGATTCAACTTCAAAAGGTAGACGGGGTGGATGGATGTCTGATTCTCTACCTGAATGGCTATATTGACACCTATAACTCCAACTATTTTCAAAAACGGATTGGCAAAGCGCTTGAAAACGGCTTTATCAAGCTTATTTTTCAGTGCAACGGGCTGAATTACGTGTCTTCTACCGGCATCGGTTCTTTTACGGCCTTTTTAAAGTCGTTAAAACCCCGCGGCGGGGATCTTGTTCTGCTTGAAATTCAGCCCAAAGTATACGAAGTGTTCCAACTGTTGGGGTTTTCCCAGTTCTTCAATATCCGGGGGAACCTGGAAGAAGCGATAAGCTACTTTAGTTCCGGTGCAGCCGGGGCGGCATCCTTGTTTCCCAAGGTGTTTGCCTGTCCTATCTGCGCCAAAAAGCTCAAGGCCCTAAAACCCGGCCGTTTCCGCTGTTCCGAATGCAAAACCATTTTGGCTATTGATAATGGAGGCCAGGTCTTCCTGGGGTAAGTATTATGGGCATTTTTTCCAGGCTTAAAACGCTTATTTCCGCTAACGTAAATCACCTGATCAACAAGGCTGAAAAGCCTGAAAAAATGTTGAATCAGCTTATCATCGACATGAATGAACAGCTTATCGAGTCCAAAAAGGCGGTTGCCCAGGCCATTGCGGATGAAAAGCGGCTGGAACGGGAAATGAACAGCCAGTTGAACCAGTCCGCGGAATGGGAACGGAAAGCCATGCTGGCGGTGGGAAAGGGAGAAGACGATCTTGCCAAGGAAGCCCTGCTCCGCAAACAGGAAAACGACAATACCGCCTTGGAATACCGCAAGCAGTGGGAAGCCCAGCACGAGGCGGTGGGGAAGCTTAAAATTTCCCTCAAGGAGCTTTCCGGGAAGATAGAAAAGGCCCAGCGGCAGAAAAACCTGCTTATTGCCCGGGCAAAACGGGCGGAGGCCCAGCAGAAGATACAAGATACCATTTCCAGTGTGTCGGGGAACCGCAGCGCCTTTGACGCCTTTGACCGGATGGCTCAAAAGGTGGATCAGATGGAAGCCCAGGCGGATGCCAGCAAAGAACTGGAAGATTTTACCGGTGATAACAACCTGGAGAAACGTTTTGTGGAATTGGAAAAATCCGATGGCTCCGCGGACCGTTTGTTACAGGATCTTAAAGATAAAATGAAGGCCCTTCCACAGGAGCCTTCTTCCTAGGACTCGTTTCTATGCTTGATTAAAAGAATATACACAAGTTATCCACAATACCAATGTGGCAAAATCCGCCGGGTAATCCGTTTTTTTCCCAGGCAGACCTTTTTCCCCGGCCCCGAATCAGTTTTTTTTCAAATGAAAGAGGCCGTAAGTCCTTGTCCTGCAAGGACTTACGGGATTCGGCACATATTTTGCTCCAATAGCTCTGTTATCGCTGTATGAAAAGTGATACAGCCTGAACTTTTCCCGAATATATTAACAACTTTTCCACAGGTTGTATAAATCATGGAATTTGAATATCGGGGACAAATTTTGAGCCTCCTTGCATTAGTAATATCCCCATGTTAGTTTCTATACTGATGAAAAATATTGCCCGGCTGGTGCTTTTTTTCACCCTCTCCTTTGCAGGTATCTTTGTTTTTACCGCAACGATCCGCTTTTTGCACATGCGAATCGATGTAATCCGCGTTCTGCCCCCTCAGAACAGCCGCGTTGAAACCGAATTGCTGGCGGCCGCCCGCTGGGCTCTGTCCCTGTCCCTCTACAGTTCCCTGCTTTTAAGCCTTAGCTATACCGCAAGACGCCGAATCTTTGCCCCCGCTGCCATGTTGTGTCTTTTTATCCTTGCCTCCGCCGCATCTTTGGGTATTACCATTGGGGCGGGAAGGCTGTCCCGGCTGTCGTCCTCTGTAATCCCGGCCAGGCCCCTGGGAAACCCCGGCCTCATTTTAACCCAGGCGGATAACGCTATGGTGCTTATCCAGAATCCGGCGGAGGAATGGGGTTCCCGGGTGGTGTCCATCCCCGGCCAGCCCCTGATCTACCAGGAGGTGCCCCGGGGGCCGGACAACCAGCCCATCAGTTTGCCCCCCATCCCCTTCAGGACCGACGCCGCCTGGGTTTTTCAAAGTATTGATATAGATTTTTCCCTGGCAAGCGGACAGTTGGGCAGGCGGTTTGATTCCCCCGGATCCGGTATTATCCCCTTCATGGCTTACATCTGCGCCCTTGTCTTTTTGCTGGTTTCCCTGCGTTTTGTGCTGGGCCTGAGCAAATGGCCCCTGGCCAATCTTTTCCTGGGGGCCCTGGTATTCCGGGGTATCCTGTCGTTGGAAACCTTTCTGATTACCCCGGAATTCCAGGAAATTCTGAACAACTTTTTGGAAGACCTGATCCCCCCTTCTTATACGATTCCGTTGATCTTTGTGTTTCTGGGTTTTTTCGTTTGTCTGTATACGGTCCTTAGTTATCTGGTTCGGAGGAAAGAACTTAAAGAGACGTTATGAAAATTAAAAAAGAGAGCTTCGCTTCCCCTCCGGCCTTGTTTATCTACTACATGCTGGCATCTTCCCTTGTAATTCTGGCTTTTCGCTCTTTTTTCCCCAGCCAGGAGGCGCCCCTGTCCATTTTTTCCCGGGATTGGCGGTTTACCCTGGGGGTTCTGGAGATTCTGTCTCTGTTCCCTGCACTGGCCTATAGCGCCCTGGTTTTTCCTTTCGGCTTCCGTATTTATTACGACAGCTTTCGCAGTTTTTCCCCCGGTTTTTTCGGACAGTTTAAGGGGTCGCTGGTTATCAGCATCCTGGCCGCCATTGTTTACGCCCTTCTTTTTTTCCTGGTCCAGCCCGGAATCCAGGACAAACGGATTGATATGACCTACCGGGGAAGCCTCTACCGCCTGGCCAGGGATCTGGCCGGGGACCGGGTCCTCCAGGGACGCTGGGACGAGGCCGCCGGTTTTTTAAGCACTGCCCGGCAGATATGGCCCGGCAGTCCCGAACTGGTACAGCTCCAAACCGATACGGAGATTGGGCTGGAGGAGGAGCGAATCCGGAAAGAGGATGAGCTGCGGATGTCCCTGGAAAAGAGTCAGGAAAGGGAAACCTGGAGTATTCTGGATACGTCTGTCCCGGCCTTTCCAAACCGCAGCGCCCTGCCGGGGCAACGGCAGCCCCTGAGCACCCCGGAGGCCCTGGAAATGGCCGCCGCCGCCATGAAGGAAGAACGCTACTACGATGCCCACTGGCTTGCAACCCTGGGGATGCGCCTTGCCCCGCGGGGAAGCCCCGAGGAAGCCGCCGCCTCCCGGGCCGCCGGCCTGGCCTGGGAGGCCGTTTCTTCCCTGGCGCCCAATGCCCGGGAACGGGAACTTTACGCTGTCTACCACCTTAAACAGTCCGGGTACGAGGCTATGGTTGCGGGGGATTGGATCCGCGCCTACTACATCTTCCGGGAATTGGCGGAACGAAGCCCCGCAGACCCGGAGGCAAGGGATTTTCTTCAAAAAAGTGAGGAAGGTACTCGAAGCATTGCCTTTTTTACCGATGAAATGGATCAGGGAACAGGGGATGTTCTGACCAACGCGGTATTCTCCCTGCCCTACCAGCCCCGCAGCGGCGGCGCAGGCCGGGGTATTATCCGGTTTTCATCAATTTCGCTGTATCAGGACTACGCCTATGCGTTTGGCCTGGAATTTATCTGCTTTGACAGCGCCAACCGGCCCGAATCCGCCTTTGAAGCGCCTTATGCCAAAATTGTACCCATGACTCTGGGCGGCCAGGCCAGGGTTGTGGTGCTGATGCAGGCGCTGGACCGCAGCGATCAGAGCCGGCACTGGGAACCGGCCTGGAATTCCCTGGAAGAAACCGCGGCGGCCCGCCGCCCCACCCTTGCCGGCGGGACGGCGGGGGGCTTTCTCCGTTCCACCATTGGGGATAACCAGATAATGCTGGACCTGAGTTTTGAAAGCTTTTTCCTGCTCTGCTACACATGGCGGGGGTTAGCGGTTCCCAATAGTTCGGCCAGGGTATCGCCGCTGGACGGTTTTTCCCTGGGGGATCTGTTTGCTTCCGCCCGGTCCCTAAGTTCCTACGGTTATGTGCCCCAGGTCTTTGAAGCGGAAATCATCTACCGGCTCTGCGAGCCCCTGTTTTTCCTGCCGACGGCAATCTTCGTTATTATCATCGGCTGGCGCTTCCGGGCCCTTTCCCAGGCGCGCTATGTCTTTGTCCCCATGCTTTTCATACTGCCCCTGATTTTTAACGGGCTGGTCTATTTTTACCGCCAGGTTCTCAATATTTTGGGTATCTTTGCGTTGCTGAATCTGGGCTTCCCCGCTACCATGATCATCTACTGCATTGGAGCGGGGGTTATTTTTGTCCTTTCCCTTGTTATTTTCGCTTCACAGCATAGTTAGGGGCTAAACTTGACCCGGCCATTCTTCCGCTAAGAAGAAACTATTCTGGCCCCCAGGGAAGAAAGCCGGGCCGCTATGTTTTCATAACCCCGCTCAATCTGGTAGATGTTGCTGATAACGCTTTTCCCGCGGGCACAGAGGGCGGCGATAATCATTGCCATGCCTGCCCGCACGTCCGGGCTATGCAATTCCGAGCCGGTTAGTTCCGACGGGCCGGTAACTACCGCCCGGTGGGGATCGCAAAGGACGATCCGGGCCCCCATAGCGATAAGTTTATCCACAAAGAACATGCGGGATTCAAACATCTTCTCGTGAATGAGCACGGTTCCCTTAACCTGAGTAGCCACCACGGTAACAATGCTGGTAAGGTCCGGGGGAAATCCCGGCCAGGGGGCGTCGTCGATCTTGGGAATCATCCCCCCCAGGTCGCAGTTTACGGCCATTTTCTGTTTGCCGCTTACGCGGATATCCTCCCCCTGCTGCTCCCAGCGGATCCCCAGCTTGGCAAAGGCGATTTTTGCAGGCCGAAGGTCCCCCGCCCTGGCCCCCTGGATGGTCAGCTCCCCGCGGGTGGCCGCCGCCAGGCCGATAAAGGACCCCACCTCCATAAAATCCGCCCCTATGGAAAAATCGCAGCCCTCCAGCTTTTTTACCCCCCGGATGCGCAAAATGTTGGAACCGGTTCCTTCGATGTGCGCCCCCATAGCCGTGAGCATACGGCAAAGATCCTGCACATGGGGCTCGGCGGCGGCGTTGGTCAAAATGGTTTCTCCCTGTGCAAGGACCGCCGCCATGACGGCGTTTTCCGTGGCCGTAACGGAAGCCTCGTCCAGGAAAATGTCGGCCCCTTTAAGCTTTTTCGCGCAAAAAGAAAAATCGCCGTTCATGGTAACTTTGGCCCCCAGTTCCCCAAGGGCCAGAAAATGGGTATCCAGGCGGCGGCGGCCTATCACGTCCCCGCCGGGGGGGGGCAGTACCGCCGTACCGGTCCGGGCCAGCAGCGGCCCGGCGAACAAAATGGAAGCCCGGATTTTTTTTGCCTGTTCTGCGGGGACACGGCTCTGCACGCTGTTGGACATGCAGAGCCGCCATGCGTTGGGACCAAGGGGATCGGCCGCGCCCCCCAGGGCGCGGTATATTTCCAGCATTACCTGCACGTCTTCTATGTCGGGGATATTCCGTAAAATTACCGGTTCAGCAGTAAGAAGGGCCGCCGCAATGCAGGGCAGCGCGGCATTTTTGTTGCCGCTTGCCCTGATTGTTCCCCTGATGGGAGTCCCTCCCTCGATCAGGTATTTATTCATAGGTGAACTGTAGCCGCTTATGACGGTCATGTCAAAGCGGCGGCATCGTCCCGGGCCCGCAAGACAGCGAAGGCCAAAATAATTTCCGCAAGGTAAAACACCACCAGGTGTACTGCGGGCAGCCAGAAGCCAAGAATGGCCGCCGCCAGTGCCGGCAGGGTGGAAGAAAAAATCAGGATGCCGGAGCGGGCCCTAAAGGACAGCGAAGAACCGGTCATACAGGCCGCTCCCAGGAGCAGGACGGCCAGCGCGTAAAATACAATCTGCAGAATCAGGATCAGCATAAACGCAAAGGCCAGCAGGGGGATCATGACCCGCCTGCCGTAACCCCCGGCATACAGGGCCGCGTTAAAATCCCCGGCGGCTTCCGTGTCCGCCAGAATTTCCACGTTTTCCAAACCCGCCGGATTCCCCGGGCCCGCCGGGGCTGTTTCCGCCCGGAACACTTCCGCCGGCAGTAATTCCGAAAGCTGAGCGCCGTACAGCCGGGAATAGAAATCGTAGGGCTCAAGCCGGGCCAGGGAAAACATCACCGGGAAATTCAGGGCCAGCGCAATGATAAAAAAGTGGAGAATCTGGCAGGAAACTTTCATGTTCCCCGCCAGTTCCGCAAAACGCCGGAGCCGGCCGTTACCCAGCGCGGCGGCTTCAAAGTAGCTCCGCGCGTCCCCGGAAATTCGCAGAATCCTACTCACCCTTGTTTGCCCCGGCCATTAGTCCTTCGAGCAGGAACCTCTGGAAAACCATGTAAAGGCAGGTGATTGGAATAGCCACCAGTACCGAACCGGCGCAGAAGGCCGTAACATCGCTGTTGGTCCCGGAGATCATGTCAAAAAGGCCAATCGCCAGGGTCCGCTTTTCGTTCTGGTTGATAAGGTACCGGGGCAGCATATAATCCATCCAGGGTCCCATAAACGAAGTAACTGAAATAAAGGTAATAATGGGCAGGGACAGGGGTAGAATCACATGGAAGAAAAGCTGCACCTTCGAGGTGCCGTCAATAAAGGCCGCCTCATCCAGGGAACGGGGTATGTTCAGCATAAAGCCCCGGACCAGCCAGATATTCTGCGGAATGCCCCCGGCCACGTAGACGATCACCAGCATCATCAGGTTATTCAGCATCCCAAAATTCAGGGCCACCATGTAGAGCGCCGTAAGCCCCATAAAACTGGGGAAAAGCTGGAGGATCATCACAAACAAAAGCCCCATTTTGCGCCCCCGGAACCGGAAGCGGGCAAATACAAAGGCCGTCATGGTATGAAGCACAATGGAAAAGATCGTGGTAACTACCGCCACAATCAGGGTGTTCAAGTACCAGGCGCCGTATTTGGTTTTGGAAAAGAGCCGGATGTAATTGTCAAACGTAGGATTTGCCGGGAAAATGCCGCCTGAAACACCGGTTTTACTGTTCAGGGATGTGCCCAGCACCCAGAGCAGCGGATAGATAACGATCACCGCTACGATAATCAGATCCAGATATACCAGCAGAGTCCCCAGGACCTTTTTTACCTGGTATGCTTTTACTTTCATACATTCCCCCTAGTCTTCTTTGAACGCACGGGTCCGCAGCAGATTCCACGCCGACACCGATGCAACGACGATAAAGATCATGATGCTCAGGGCCGATGCAAAGTTGTACATCCGCTGATCCAGCGTCAGTTTGAATATCCACGAGATAAGGATGTCCGTGGAGCCGGCCATTTGATAGCCGGGATTCGCGGGACCCCCGCCGGTAATAAAGTAAATCATGTTAAAGTTATTGAAATTGAAGGTAACGCTCATCAGGATTTGCGGCGCGGTAGAAGCAATGACAAAGGGCAGCGTAATGGACCTGAACTGCTGCCAGGTATTGGCCCCGTCAATCTGCGCGGCCTCGTACATTTCCTGCGGGATGGTGGTCATAACCCCGGTAATAAGCGCCATAAAATAGGGGAAGCCCAGCCACATATTCACCAGTACCAGGCATAGTTTTGCCCAAAACGGGTCCGACAGAAAAGGGATGGCTTCTTTTATAAAGCCCGCCGCCAGGAGCATCTGGTTAAAGGCCCCCTCTTTGTGGAACAGGGAGCGGAACACCATCATCGAGACTATCCCCGGTACCGCCCAGGGGAGGATAAAAAGCCCCCGCCAGAAGGAGCGGAATTTGACAGCCTTTGCCCGGAGTATCATGGCCTGGAACAGGCCGAAGATGTAGGACGAAAAGGTTGCCAAAAAAGCCCACAGCACCGTCCAGACAAAGATGCGGAAAAAGGTATTGCCCCAGATGGAGATACGGAAAATATCAAGAAAGGTATTAAAGCCGTTCCATTTTACCAGCCGCACCGGCGGAATAAAATTCGCGTTGTAATTGGTAAAGGCTACCAGAATGGCAAAAATAATCGGCACTATGGAGATAAAAATGACCAGCAGCATACCAGGGGCAATGGCGATATATTCAAAGGCGCTGTCCCAGAGCCTGCGGAAATACTGGATACTGGTCAAAGGTTTACCTTCGTTTATTGACCGGCGGGTCCGGTAGGCGTCAACAACATTCCAGACCCAGAATGCGGCGAATATGAGCAGCGCAATCACCGCGATAATGCCCCCCAGCATCAGCATTACTGAATGATCGTAAACCGGCTGCCGGGAGCTTTCCCGGGGCAGGGAGCCCAGGGTAAAAAGCCCCCACAGGCCGCGGATAAAATAACCGGCGCTGCGGAACTGGGAATCGGGGACAGCGGGATCATAAACGCCCCGCCTGGTAAATAACTCAATAGAAACAAAGACGGCCTGCAGCAGAAAAAAGAGCAGCCCTTTTAATTTTTGTTTGTTGATGCACTGTCCACTGCCCCAGATAATTGCGGAGCAAAGCGGCGGTAACGCGTTCATACTTATATCCCCCGTTTATGTATGGAAAAAACGAAAGCGCCCCCCGGACCGTCCCGGGACGGCCGCAGGGAGAACCTCCGTTTCCCGGCTGCCGGCTAAATCAGCGTTTCTTACCGGCCAACTGAAGCGCAGTGTCGTATGTTTCCATCGCCTTGGCCTGGGCCTCGGCGGTGGTAAGCGAATTATCCCAGGTAAAAGTAAAAAGATTTTTCAGGGCATCCCACATCTGGTTTACCTCGGGGATAATGGGCATGGGATCGGCATAGGGCGATTGTTCCGCTATACCCATAAGGAAAGCATCCTCGTTGATACCTCCCACAAGGCTTGTATCTTTAAGGGTGGTGAGTTTGCCGGTCTGCTCAAACTGAATTGTCTGACCTTCGGGGCTGGCAAGAAAGTCTACAAGGGCAAATGCCGCGTCAAAATTCTTTGCGTAACTGGAAACCACCGCAATGACATTACCGCTGAAACAGCGGGGCTGCACGCCGTTGATGGTGGGCAGTTTGGTAACGCCGAAATTCACGCCGTTTTTCTTTGCGTCCGCAATGGCCCAGGGACCGGTAATAGTAAAGGGCACTTCGCCGTTCTGGAATGCCGCTACCGTGGCGTTCCAGTCCGCATCCGACACATTGACATTGTAAATGGCCCGCAGGCTTTTGTAGAAATCAATACCCCGGGCCGCTTCACGGCTGTCAAAACCCGGATTATGATAATCGTCCATGTTGGGGCCAAAGACGCGCATGCCAAAGGCGGTCAAAAAGAAGTAGTTATGGTACGCATCATCCACCTGCCAGCGGAGGGCCCACTTGTTCTGGGTAGGGTTGTTCCAGCTTCGCGCAAAGGCGGCTACTTCCTCAAAGGACTGGGGAACCGGCGTATCGCCCAAAAGATCCTTGTTGTAGAAAAAGGCGATATTCTCGGTAGAAACCGGCACCGCGTAGAGCTTGCCGTCGGAAGTACAGGTCTTGATAGACGCATCCAGCATTGCGGCGGCGTATTTTGCCTGTACTTCCGGCTCAAAGGGCTCGCAAAGGCCGTCCGCCACCGCAAGTCCAATATGGTCGTGGGGCATCAGGAACACATCGGGGCCAATACCGGCCGGCCCGTCCAGGGAAACCTTGCCGCGGGTATCCACGTTCCCTACGTTTTGGTAAGACACCTGCACGTCAGGGTACTGCCGGGCAAAAGCCGCAATAACCGCATCGGCCCAGTCATCGTTGTCCATCCATACCGTCAAATTCCCGGATATGCCTTCACTCACCGCCGCCGCCGCAGGCTTTTTGCTGCAGCCAATCAGGGAAACTGTCAGTACGATGCCCAGCAAAAAAATAAATTTTTTCATTCCCTTCCTCCTAAAAACTGTTATTTATAATAAACCGCCACACTGTTGGGCAGGATATTACCTTTGTTCAGGTAAGCCGTGTTCATGCCGGTACACAATACCTCCCGGCCCGGGGCTTTCGGCAGGGCCGTTTCCGAAGGAACGTCCCCGGCATAAACCACAGAAAGACTGTGGCCGTCCCCGGAGATTTCCCAACAGGGGAAACCCTGCCGGCTTGTGTAAGTCATCACCCCGTTTTCGATAAGCTTTAAGTATTTATACCGGAAGCTTATCAGGCGCTTAAAAAAAGACAGAAGTTCCTGATCCTGTTTCGCTTCGTCCCAGATCATGGGCCGGCGGCATGCGGGATCACCGGCCCCGGAAATCCCCACCTCGGTCCCGTAATACAGACAGGGAGAACCGGGCAGCAGGAAAAGCATGGCAAAGGCATTCCGCAGGGCCAGCTTGTCTCCCCCCGCGGCGGTGAGGGACCGCACGGTATCGTGGGAATCCAGAAGATTAAAAGCAAGACGGTTGTGAAGATCGCTGTACCGTGAAAGGGCCCGGAAAAGCCGCCCGGTAAATTCATCCGGCCCAATGCTCTTCCGCAGGAAAAAATCGCTAATGGCAAAGCCCAGGGGATAATTCATGGAGGCGTTAAAATATCCCGGATTAATCCAGTTTGAGGCATCGTGCCACATTTCCCCCACAATATAAATATCCGGCTTTAGCGCCCGCACCTCCGATGCAAAATCCCGCCAAAAATCAAAGGAAACCTCGTCGGAAACATCAAGCCGCCAGCCGTCAATGCCGCATTCCCTAATCCAGTACAGCGCCGCATCCAACAGGTAGCGCCGGGCCAGGGGATTTTCCGTGTTCCATTTGGGCATCCGGACATCCGAAGCAAAGCAGTCAAACGCTGTTTTCTCCGGGTCCCGGCAGCGATTTTTTACAGGAAAACTGTGTATATGAAAATAATCCCGGTACGCCGATTTCTCCTGGTTTTTAAGAACGTCCTGCCAAAAAGCATGCTTTTCCCCAATGTGGTTGAATACGGCGTCCAGCATCACCCGGATTCCCAACGCGTGGGCATCCTCTACCAGCCCCCTGAGATCCCCCAGAGTTCCAAAATGCTCATCGACAGTAAAATAATCTTCCGTGTCGTATTTGTGGTTTGAAGGAGCCTTAAAAACAGGATTCAGAAATATTCCCGTAACGCCCAGGTTCCTGATGTAGCCCAGCTTTTGCCGTATCCCCCGCAGGTCCCCGCCAAAAAAGTTTGCCGCCTCAGGCTCGTCCCGGTCCCAGTCCGCCGTTCCCGCCGGTGAAAGGGAAGGATCGCCGTTGCAGAACCGTTCAGGAAAAATCTGATACCATACCGTCCCGGATACCCAGGAAGGCGCCTCCGGCGCGTCAATTTTATGAATGAACGGGAAGAAAAAGTGATTGAAAGTCTTTACCACCGCCTCCGGGCTGTAAGGTTCAAGACCGTTTTCAGAAAAATAGTATTCTTCCGTCCCCTTTTTGATCCGAAACCCGTACTTTAGCCGCCGCCTGACGGGAATCGGCAGAGCGGCCCGCCAAACCACCAGCCCCTTCCCGCCGGAAAGCTGTTTTTCCAGGACCATTTCCTCGTACTGCCAGCGGTAATTTTTCCCGGTTTTTACATGCCGGAAAGGGTCCCCGTAAACAAGACCCGCCGAATCAACATCGCAGGACGACTGCAGGCGCAGAATTACTTTTTCGCTGTATTTGTCATAATAACAGTAGGGCAGGGATGCCCGGTGGCAGATCTGCAAAAAATCAGCTTCCATGTTCCACCCCTTTTTTATCGCCGGACAGTCTTACATCCCGCCCGCCAAACCGGGAAATACGCAGACATCCATAAACACTACATTAAAATCGAAATTTAACACATGCGTAAATTCCGTATTTTCGTAGTTTATTACGAAAATGGGCCGGGAGATTGCGATTTTTAAGAAATATTTGTTTTTTGATGGTTTTATATTGGGCGCATCCTGCCGTGCCGGAAAGATTGTGGGAAAGAGATATACACAAGCTGTTATGTTTATTCCACAGCGCATTTGACCGCCCGGTTCTTCGCCGTATAGGGCAAAGAACCGGGTCAGGTTTAGGGGGGGGGGGGGGGGGTAAAATTACTTAAAGAACAAACAAAAGAAAAACACAAAGGCACACTATCCCGCCGCTTCACCGGCGATTCCCTTGTATTTGTACTCGATTCAAACACTTTGTTTTTTCCCCTGAAGCTACATCAATTTTGTGTATCATGCACAATGATTCTGAAAGAGTCAACACTTTTTCCGCAATAAACAGCAATTCCAAATTCAAAAAAATGACAGTTCAACCTGGTCAATGGTACGGGCTTGTTAAGTTGACAAAATCACAATCCCGATCTATATATATTTTTTGGCTGAAATGTTCAGGGCTTCCTTTCGGAATAGTCCGTGGTGGATATGAAAAAAATGGCAAAGAACCCAAAGGCCGGCTTCCGGTTTCTCCGTTTTATACCGGGGATTCTATGCCTGGTACTTTCTGGGCCCCTGGGGGCCCAGCCTTATTTCCGGGCCCTTACCCCGCTGCGGGTACTGCAAACCAGGTACTTCGATATCATATATCCCCAGGAATCAAAAGAAGCGGCCCGGCGTCTGGCAGAGTTTGCCGACAGGAACTACGAGGCGGTTTCTTCCCGGCTGGGCATTTCGGTGAATCGCAGAATCCCCGTTACCATTACCCCCGACATTGACGAATTCAACAGCTTTATGAACAGTATGCCCTACCCTCACATTATGATTCTGGACACCCCCATGAGTCCCGAATGGTCCACCTTTGACGATTCCCTGGAAAAACTGTTCCTGCACGAAATGACCCATGCCGTTTCCCTGAGTACCCGGTCCAAGACCCTGGATTTTTTTCACAAGATCTTCGGCGGATGGGTATACCCGGCGGCCCTTAACTCGCCCCTCTTTATGACCGAAGGAATCGCCGTAAGTTTTGAAAGCATGGACGGTTACGGCAGGGCTAACGATCCCCTTAGCAAACAAATGCTGCGGCAGGAAAGCCTTGAAAATAAATTCCTTAACCCCCACCAGGTTTCCGGGGTTTCCGACATGAACATCCAGGGGGCATGGTACGAATACGGGGGCCTTTTTTCCCGTTATTTGCAGGAAACCTACGGCATGGAAAAATACGCCGAACTGTGGCGGGCAATGGGGAGCGGTTTTCACTTTTCCTTTTTCTTTTACAAGAACGGGTTTTACCATTACTTTGAACAGATTTACGGCCTTTCCGTTCCCGATGCCTGGGCCGGCTTCCGGGAATCCCTGGCCCTTGCGGACATTGAAAATTCGGATGCAATGGTCGTAAACCGGGGCCTGCCTTGGAAACCCAAAAATGCCCCCAGCCGGATCACCGGGCTGGCCGCCGCGGGGGGCAGAATCTTTATGATAGACCGCTTAAGCCGGCAGCTTATCATTTACAACGGGGAACAGGAAAAAACAGAGCGGAAAATTGCCATCGGGACTTCCGCCTACGATCTGGCCGTTTCCGCCGGGGGGGATTCTCTTTTGGTTTCCACCTACCGGTACCACAACAACCGGGCAGAAGCGGTGGTCTCCGAATATTCGGCCCGCAACGGCCGGTCCGGCAGAACATGGCACGGCCTGTACCGGGGGAGCTACTTCCGGGACGGCGTGGTGGGGATCGCCGCGGACGGATACCTGAACAACATTGTCTTCCGGGCAGGGGATTCCCAAAACGAAGAAGTGCTGCTGCGGGGCAGTGAGCATTTGGTATTTTCCAATCCCCGGCCCGTCAACGAAACGTGGATCGCCTTTACCGCGGCCCGGAACGGAAGGCGGGAACTTGGTTTTTATAATTACGATACCAAACAGGCATATACCGCGGTTACCGGCCTTCCTGACGACAAGGAACGGTGGGAATTTCTCCGTTACCTCCAGGCCAGCGAAGGCCGCCTGCTTTTCGGCTATAATCACGATGACCGGATGTATAAGCTGGCCGTTATCGATCCGGCGGGGCTTGAATCCGCCGCCGGTTCCGCGGGGGCCGGGCCGGACGGGGGAGTCCCTTCCACCGTGCTGTTTACCGGGCGGGATTTTTCCGGGGCCGTAGCCCTGCCGGTTTTGGCGGGGGACACCGTGTATTACCGGGGGAGCTTTTCCAATACCGACCGCCTGATGCGGTACCCCGAAAAACTGGAAGACATGGGCGGGATTACCGCGCCGTTGTATTTGGAGCCCTGGGACAGGGCGGCTTCCGAAGCGCCCCCGGAATCTTTTGAACCCCGGGAATCCCCGCAATTTTCCGAATCCCCGGAAGCGCCCGCCGGTTCCGCCCAGGCGTCCTTCCCCGGCAAGGTTTATCTCCCCTTCAAGTACCTTAACCCGCTGAACCTGTGGCTGCCCGTTCCCCTGTTCCGCCTTGATTCGGGGGCCCCCCTGGGTTTTCAACTGGACGGCGGAGGAATCTACAGCGTTATAATCGATCCGCCCGAAGCGAATACCATCTTTCTCCGGGCGGCTGTGGACGCCCGGTTTTCTATGGCGAATTTTGATGTTACCTGGATCAACCGGGACCTGGGCGTCCCGCTGGATATTACCGTAAGCGACGGGGTAACGGTCGATACCATTCTGTACCGGGCCCTTCAAATCAACCTGCAAACCACCCTGAGCCATTCCCTGGGGAGCAGGGGAGTCCGGGGTTTCCTGGGCGCGGGGTTCGGCTTTGTCCGGTTTTTTGTCCCCGGGAGCGGGGACGGCAATTCCGCGTATACCTGGGACTTCCACAGCAACTCCTATAAATTCATGGCCCGCATGGGCCTAAGCTCCCAGACTACCATGCCCTGGGAGACCTTTGGCCGGGGTTATACCGTTCAGGCGGTGGGCTGGCTTGTGTCTGATCTTACCCCCCGCGTTTACCCCCGCATCGACGCGCTGTTTCAGGCCGCCTTTGAGCCGGTCCTGCCCCTGCGCATCAGCCTTTACGGGGCCTGGGACAGCTACACGGAGGGTATGAACTTACAGGGCCAGTCTTCCCGGCATTCTGCCCCGGTGTTTCAGCAGGTGGCGGCCATTGAATACCAGGACAACAATGTAGGCGGTCTTGACTGGATTGCGGGGGGCGAGACGGAATTCCGCCTCTTTTCGCTGAACGTCCAGCGGAGCCTTTCCCATATTTACTTTAACCGGTTCCTGGGGACTCTGGCGTACCGGGCCGCCCTGTACGATGCCGCCGGTTTTTCCGCCCCGGAGGGAAACAGGCTGGCGGGAAATTTGACGCTTACCCAGTCCCTGGTGTTCCGCCTGGGGGCCGGGATTTCCAGCGCGGTTCTTGCCGGCGCGCCGTTTAAGATCACCGCCTATCTCCAGGCGGCCCTTAAACTTTCCAGCCTTGGCCGGGACTCCCCCGGCTTTACCGATATTATCGCGATAAGCCCCTCTATCAACATAAGTTATTAAAGCTACGGGCTTCCGGTAGAAACACTGGCCGCAAGCGAGGAAGACGAAGTCCCCTTTTCCAATACGACAGTTTCGCTTAATGCGGTATTGCAATTATCCACGCGGGGTTTGTTTATTACATGATCGTTGTAGTAATACGTTATGCCGCTGTCCATCCTGCTGATAATATTTTTTAATGTTTCTTTTGTGTCTATCGTGTTTTCCTGAAACAGTTCCCTTACGTCCCATTTGTTATCTCCTTCCAAATACAGCCGGTATGATGATATGTCAGAATCGGTGTCGTATGCCCAGGCTCCTTCGGAATAAAATGCCATAGCCGTACCGTAAAAACTTAGCGTGTGGTACACTCCGTTGCCGGATGTAATTAAATAATAGCTGTGCGTCAATAATTTTGTCTGCTTCATCTGAAAATTGACTGCGGTTCTTGAAAAAACCCGGGTTGTGTAATTTTCAAAAGAATCGATTATATTTTCCAGAATTAGTCTTACATTCGGTTCGTCTTTTAAAATGGTTTCTCCGTTATTATCGTCAATGGAAGCCAGGTATAATCCTGCCTGTATGCTTGCGCATGAACTAACCGTAAAAATATTTATAAATATAATGGCAAGTCTTATTTTGTTACACATTACAGGCGCGAATCTCCCTCCTAAATACATTTGTATAGCGGAATTTTTATACGGCGTAAAATTTACTGTACAATACCGCCGCACAAATGCTGCGGCGGTGAGTTTGTTTATACGTTCAAGAAAGTTTCCCGGGCTTGTTGAACAAGTCCAATTAAGCACGGCTTTTGTACAGCGATCATTCTCCGGTTACGACTGTGGTATAATCTGTCCAAAGACCAAAAATTCCAAGTTTGGCATAATGCTCAACCGTTGCAAGCTTTTTTATACCGTTGTCTTTAGCAACCCGTTCTACGGCTGGATAGCTTTCCGTCCCAAATAAAGACAGCCATACCCTGGATGTTTTTTCACCGCGTTTTTCGGCTACTGTAACGGTATCGCTATAATAATTACCGGGGCCCAACAATGCAGAGGCGGGGACTGATGCACATCCTGCCGCCAACAAACCTATGGCTAATACAGCCGCAACCACAAAAAAAAGCTTCTTGTTTGCCATTTTTTTCTCCTTACAATTGGCAAAATTGGACTTGTTCGACAACTTTTTTATTGAACCCTGTCGGGTTCGGGTTGTCGAACAACCCTATTATTTGAGTTTCACAAACCCATACGTTCAGGACGCTTTTCCGGCCTGAATTTATTTTGCGGCTTTTACTACTGTACCGCTGACAGTAACCGTTCCCGGTTTCCATGTTCCGAAAGTTATGCAGGCAAGAATATATTGAAGGGCGGTTGAACCATAGTCTATTTCCACATCAATAACTCCGTCTCCGCCGTACTTTCTAATATTCGTTTCAATTAGGTTCTTAACATTGGGATCAGTTGCTTCGGCTGTGAGATTAAACAATGTCCCGCCGTATGTAACAAACGGCCAGCCAAGGAATTGATTTACCCACACCTTCTCAGAAAAATACCCTGCCTTTTCATACTGTTGACCATTGACAGCCAGCCCCGACTGCAATCCTGTTGCCTTGAATGTAGTACAGCCGGTCAGGGCAAGACCCAATACCAGCATAACCCACAACCCACAACCCACAACCAGCTTTTTGTCCGCCATTCTTTTTCTCCTTCAATTGGCAAAATATTTAAGTTTCATAAAACCGTACTTTTATGGATGTTCCGAAGCGGATGCGCCGGGCGCCGCCGCTTCCATAAAATGCCGTATTTTATGGCGCTTAATTTTCCTGAGTTATATGAAGCCGCAAAGGGCGGTTTCTTCCCTGTGATTATGAGATTCGGTAAATTTGTAGTATAAGAACTTAAACTATAGTAACGGGGGGGGGGGGGGGGGGGGGTGTTAAAATAAATAAAAAAAAAAAAAAATAAAAAAAAAAAAGGAAACAATACCCCCCCGTACCCCGGCGGTGCGTTTTTTTTGGAATTTTGAATTGTTGAATCGCCCGCAAAAGTGTTGACTCTTCCAGAATCATAGTGTATGATACATGAAATTGATGTAGCTTCAGGGGAAAAAACAAAATGTTCAAGTTGAGTACAAATACAAAGGAATCGCCGGTGAAGCGGCGGGATAGTATGCCTTTGTGTTTTTCTTTTGTTTGTTCTTTAA
>JAIRXT010000264.1 GCA_031268125.1 Treponema sp.
CCTCCCACAGTTCCCAGACCATACGCAGGGCCAGGGGCCGGATGGCGGGACCGGAAAGGCCGGCGCTGATGTTGTCAAAAACCGGCCGCCGGCGGTGAATATCAATGGCCAGGGCCTTAAAGGTGTTCACCAGGGAAAGGGCGTCGGCCCCGGCATTAATGCAGGCACGGGCCACCGCCGCAAGGTCCGGGGCATTGGGGGAAAGCTTTACCATAAGCGGCTTGTCCGGGGCCGCCCTGCGCACCATGCCGGTTACCCGGCCGGCGGCCTCCGCCTCCAGGCCAAAGGCCATACCTCCGGCCTTCACATTGGGGCAGGAGATATTAAGTTCGATCATGTCGACGGCAGTCCCGTTCAGCAGGGCGGCCCCTTCGGCGTATTCCTCCGCCGTGGAACCGGACAGGTTGGCAATGACCACCGGCCCCAGGGAGCGGAGGGCGGGGAGTTCCTTCTCGATAAAGGCCGGAATGCCGGGGTTCTCCAGGCCGATGGAATTCATAAGCCCCCCGGGACACTCGTGGAGCCGGACCCCGCCGTTACCCGGCCGGGGGCGGAGGGTAAGCCCCTTGGTACAGATGCCGCCAAGCCGGGCAATATCCAGCAGTCCCGCGTATTCCCTGCCGTAGCCGAAGGTCCCCGATGCGGCAATCACAGGGTTTTTGAAGGAGACCCCCGCAATTTTGACGGAAAGGTCCGGTCCGGGGACGGAGGGCCCCTGCGGACCTGCGGAAGGGCCCGTCAAAAGAGGGCCTCCGCCGGAAAGATGGGGCCGTCGGCGCACACCCGCCGGTTCCCCCCCGTTGTCTGCACCGTGCAGCCCAGACAGGCCCCCACGCCGCAGGCCATAAGGTTCTCCATGCTGACGTAACAGGGGACCCCTGCGGCCCGGCACTTTTCAGCCACCGCCCGGAGCATGGGTAGGGGGCCGCAGGCACACACCAGCGGGCGGCCCCGGTAGTCCGCAAAATCCGGTATCCGGCCCCTGCACCCTTCGGTCCCGTCCTCGCTGGCGATTACCAGGGCGTCCGCCTTTTCCCGCAGGGATTCCAGCCCGAAGGACCCGGACCTGAAACCCGCGTAGAGATCAAAACCGCCGCCCAGTTCGTCCCCCAGGGCCGACAGGGGGGCAATGCCGATGCCCCCGCCCACCAGGGCCGCCTTCACCCCGCCCGCCGTTCCGCCGCGGAATTCCGGCGGGAAAAAGTCCCCCCAGCGGTTTCCCAGGGGCCCGGTCAGGGCCGCCGCCTCCCCCGCTTCCAGTTGGCCAAGTTCCGCGGTCCCCCGGCCCTTTTTCAGTACCAGAAAGCTGAGCCGCCGGGAAGCGCCGTCCCAGCGGTAAACACTGACCGGGCGGGGCAGGAACAGTGCCCCCCTCTGCACCTTGATCATGAAAAACTGCCCCGCCCCGGGGGCCTGGCCGGGCCATTCAAAGTCCAGCCGAAAGACGGCGGCATTAAGATCGATCCTGGCAAGCAGGGGGCGGACCAGGCAGCGCCGGGGAGAGGCGGTCGCAGGAGAAGCGATCATGACGGGCCGGTCTCCGCGTTCAGTTCAGTCCGGATAGCGTCCCGCATAACAACAACGGCCCGGCGGGCCGCTTCTGCGGCAAAGCAGTTGTCCGCTTCGTAGTCCGGCCCTTCGCCGCCGCCGGCTTTGACTTCTTCCATCCAGGCCCGCAAAATGGACCGGGAGGCATTCACCACCCCCCCGTTGCCCTCCCGCAGCAGCAGCGCCGCATCCGCCGCCGCCCCGCCCTGGGCGCCGTAACCGGGGATAAGGAAAAAAAGGCCGCCGTAACGGGAGCGGATCGCCGCCGCTTCCTCCCGGCCGGAATCCGAATCCACCCCCGCCACCGCCCCAAAGGCGCCGTAGCCGTGGACACCCCTGTGGTTCTCCGCCAGCGCGGCGATCCTGTCCCCCACCGCATGGTAAAGCCGCCCTGCCGCCCCGGCTTGCCCCGGCCCGTTCAATTCAAGGTACTCAAAATCCCGCATCCCCCGGTTGCTGGTCCGCATCAGCACAAAGGCGCCCTTCCCCGCAGATTCGGCGTAGCTGATCCAGGGTTCAACAGAATCCATCCCCATATAGGGGGAAAGGGTAACAAAATCCGCCTCAAAGTCCCCTTCAAAATGGGCCCTGGCATACTGCCGGGCCGTATCGGCAATGTCCCCCCGCTTAATGTCGGCAATTACCAGGGCCCCCCGGCCGCGGATATAGCGCAGGGTTTCCGCGTAGGTCCTGAGCCCCTCAAGGCCCGCGGCCTCGTAGTAGGCAATCTGCACCTTGTAACAGGCCGCCGCATCAATCGTGGCGTCCACCAGGGCCTTGTTAAAGGCCAGTACCGCCTGGGCGCCGGACCTGCCGCGCTCCCGGGGCGGCACGTATTCCGCCGCGGTATCAAGGCCCACGCAGACATGGCCCCGCTCCGCTACCGCCTCGTACAGTTTATCGATGTTATACATTGGCTCCTCCGTTGCAAGCCGTTTGTGCAATTGCGAAACAAAATTAGAGTTGTTCGGAAACTTCGGTTTTCCGGATAACCTCGTTAAAAACCGCAATTTTACAGGCGTAAAGCGAGAAATTGCAGGACCTGGCGGACATTAGCCCGGCAGCGGCCAACCGGGTTGACAAACAAATTTATTGTATAAAATGAAGAACCCAGGGGCAAGCTCCAAACTTGACCCGCCAGCGATTTTACTGAAAAGGAAATGTCAAAAATCGCCCCTAAAAGTAAAACGTTCCCGGTAATTTTTACTGGTGTTAATGCCAACAATATAACCGATAAAATGACCATTAAGATTGTACGTGTTAATGGTATTGACGCCGAAACCGCCGGTAGAACCGGGTATATAAAGATTGCGGCGGGGCGTTAAATTAAACGCAGTAATTTACCCTATTCTTGCTGTCCGCCCTGGTCCTCCGGGCCTTCCAGCCGGCCCAGCAGTTTATAGAGCAGCGTGTAGAGGGCGTGCGCTTCCTGCGGGTCCAGGGAGAGGCATTTACCCATTTCCTGTGGAACCCGAAGGGCCTTCGTCTTCAGCGCCGCGCCCTTTGGGGTAACAGAAACATAAACCAGCCGCTCATCTCCGTTGATTCCCCGCGTCCGGGAAATAAGCTTTTTCCCTTCCAGCCGCTTTAGGAGCGGTGTCAGCGTGCCGGAATCCAGATACAGGTGCTTCCCCAGGTCCTTGACGCTGATCGTTTTCTGCTCCCACATGACCATCATGGTGATGTACTGGGTGTAGGTCAGTTTTATGCTTTCCAGGAAAGGGGTGTATTTTTTCACCATTGCCTTTGCGGCGGCGTAAAGCGGGAAACAAAGCTGGTTTTCCAGTTTTAGTATTTCTGCATTCATAGGCCGCCGTTACAGACCCGCCTGGCGAATTCTTCCGCCTGCGCCAAATCTTCGGCATTGGGGCGTCCTGAATTGACGCACAAAAACGACCCCTTGCAGTGAAAGACTTCCGGGGAAACCGGAATGCCCCGGGATTCAAGGACCGGTTTTATTTCGGCCAGGGCGTTTTTGCCCCCCGCCGAAGTTCCAAAGACCACCGCCTTTGCCGCTTGTTTCTCTTTGAGGGCTTGCAGGAATTGGCGGAGATCCTTGTTTATTTTCCCGGCGTATATCGAAGCGCCGATAAACAGAATGTCAACCTGCGCCAGGTTTGCCGTGCCGTCCGCTGCAGCGGCCGCCGTGCCGGCCGCCGTACCGGCGACGGATTGGGCTTTTACCCCCGCTCCCTTCGCAACCGCATCCGCCAGTTTCCTGGTGTTCCCGCCCTTTGATACATAGATAACTGCGTTCATACATTTTCTCCTGTGCGGTCCCCGAAACCGGGTTCCGCTATAAAAGTTTTTCGATAGCCGCCGCTATCGTCAGGGGTTTGACCACCGGCTCATACCGGTTCACAACTTCCCCGTTTTTATCAACAAGGAATTTTGTAAAATTCCATTTGATCTGGTTATCGCTGTAGCCGTCTTTGTACAGTTTTTTAAACATCGCCGACAATACCGCCGCCTTTAGGCCGGAACCCAGGCCCTGGAATTCTTTTTGCGTGATAAGGTATTTGAAAAGAGGATGTGCGGCGTCTCCGCGTACATCCACCTTTTGGGACAGCGGAAAATCAACACCGTAACGCAGGGTGCAAAAACCGGCGATCTCAGGTTCTGCGGCCGGTTCCTGCCCGCCGAATTGGTTGCACGGGAACCCAATGACGGTGAATCCGCTCTCCTTGTACCTGCGGTACAGCTCCTCCAGGTCCTTGTACTGCGGCGTAAACCCGCATTTGCTGGCCGTATTAACGATGAGCAGGACCTTACCCCGGTATTCGGTCATCTTAACCGGAGTACCTTCAATAGACACATAGCTGAAATCATAGACAGACACCGGCAGCCTCCATTTAATTTATAGCAATTAGATTTTGCACAATCGAGTATAGAGCCGTTACGGCATCTTGTCAATAGACTTGTTCCAGCAATTCCAAATCCGAAAAGAGCCGTAAAAAATTATCAGGGGTCCTGCCGCTTTTCGCTTTCGCGAAACCGGACCCCTGTTACTTGTTTCGGCGCTCTTTTCGCCATTATCCCCATCGTGAATTACCTTAAGCCAAGGGGTTTTCTTTTATAAGTTCAAAAAATTGAACGAAAGAACCACCGGTTCTTGGACAAAAAAAAGATAAGGTTATTATGATATAACCATGTTGGATTTACAGGGTTCTAATATTTCAAAAAAACAGTCTGCCGTTATCGGGCGGTTAAAGCGGGATTGGCAGCTTTGGGTTTTTGTTATTCCCGGTTTGGTACTTACTTTTATTTTTAGTTATGTACCCATTTACGGCATACAAATAGCGTTCCGGCGTTTTTCCGCCAGGGCCGGTATCTGGGGCAGCCGCTGGGCCGGCCTTGACCATTTTGAACGTTTTTTTAATTCGCCGAATTTTATAACCACCTTTTCCAACACTTTCATACTCAGCGTATATTCCCTGGCGGCCAGTTTTCCTATACCCATCATACTGGCGCTGATGTTGAATTCCTTCCGCAGAAAAAAATTCGGCAAGCTTATACAAAATGTTACCTACGCGCCGCACTTTATTTCGGTGGTGGTGATGTGCGGTATGATAACCCTTTTCCTTTCGCCGAGTACCGGCGTTATCAATACCATTTTGGGTTATCTTGGAATTGGTCCCATAAATTTTATGGCAGAACGCGGTATGTGGCGCAGTATTTATGTCTGGACGGGGGTCTGGCAAAACTGCGGATGGGATTCGGTGATCTACTTTGCGGCCCTTTCGTCGGTTAGTCCGGACCTGCACGAGGCCGCAATTGTTGACGGCGCGACAAAGTTTCAGCGTATCATCCATATCGATCTGCCGTCGATTATGCCGGTAGCTTCGATACTGCTTATCCTGAATGCCGGTAATCTTTTTTCCCTTGGTTTTGAAAAGGCTTTTCTTTTACAAAACGACCTTAACCTTTCCATGTCGGAGATCATTCCGACTTATGTTTACAAGGTGGGCCTGCTCCAGAACGATATGTCTTATTCTACCGCTATCAATCTTTTCAATTCCGTGATCAATTCGGTTCTGCTGTTAAGCGTGAACAAGATCACCGGGAAAATGTCGGGCAGCAGTCTGTGGTAAGGGGGCAAAAGCAAATGAGCATACATAAACCGGCGTTTAAATATTCGCCTGCGGTGATTCATTCCGGCGGCGACTGTTTTTTCGACATCCTCCTGTTTTTTATTCTGACCGTTGTTTTTCTGATAGCGGTTTATCCTCTTTACTTTGTGATCATCGCTTCTTTCAGCAGTCCTAAAGCGGTGGCGGGCGGGAAAGTGGTTTTCTTCCCGGTGGATATTTCTTTTGAAGGTTACGGGAAAGTTTTTGAAAACAAACAGGTTGTTTCAGGTTTTTTCAATTCCATTATCATTACTGTCGCCGGTACACTGACAAGCCTTTTCATTACCCTGCCTACGGCGTATTCACTTTCGCGCCGGGATTTTGGCGGCAGTAAATTTGTTATGAGTTTTTATATTGTAACCATGTTTATCTCAGGCGGGCTTATCCCCACCTATCTGGTTATCAGAAACCTGGGTATGCTTGATAAGATATGGTCTCTGATACTGCCCGGCGCCCTGGGTGTTTACAACATGATCGTAGCCCGCACTTTTTTTAAGACTTCCATACCTGACGAACTTCTTGAGGCGGCCCGCATCGACGGCTGTAATGATTTTCATTTCTTTTTCCGTATGGTTCTTCCCCTTTCGGGAGCCATTATCGCCATACTGGTATTGTATTATGGTATTGGCCATTGGAACGCTTATTTTTCTGCGCTGCTCTACATATCAACCCCGGAAAAATATCCCCTGCAGGTGGTACTGCGGTCCATATTGATTCAGAATTCCCTGTCCTATCAAGGCGCTGTCCCGCCCCAGCAAATGGCGGAACTGGAACAGCGGCGGCAGATTGCGGAGTTGATGAAATATTCGCTCATCATTATTTCAAGTTTGCCGGTTATAATTGTGTATCCATTTGTTCAGAAGTATTTCGTCAAGGGCGTGATGATTGGTTCTGTAAAAGGATAAGGCTTTGCGGAACGCATTTCTCGCAAAATACTTCGTATTTTGCCGGTTTTATATGGAATTTGTTCGATAACTTTGGATTATTGAACAACGCTATCTTAATTTTGGAGGAGTACCATAAATGAAAAAAGGTATTCAAATTTTGTTTTTTACCGCGTTTTTTCTGATCTGTGCGGCGGGTTGTTCCAGAAGCGGTCAATCATCAGCACGGACTGTTACCATAGGGGATGACGGCCGTGAAAAAATCGGTGCGGCTTATACAAAAGGTCTGCCAATCGCGGACCCCGGTTCGTATTCATTTACGTTGTTTATCGACGATTCAAAAGAAGATGATACCTATGCTGTTTTCCCCATCTTTGAAAAAGAGACCGGCATAAAGGTAAATCTTGTTAAAAACCCCTACGCCATCGCCAATGAGAAGCTTACCCTGGCGCTTAATTCCGGGGATTATGCCGATGTTATCGGCGGCTGGACTCTCTCGCAAAATCATATCCTTACCTACGGCATGGAAGAAAAGGTCTTTATCCCGCTGGAGGATCTTTTTGCCGAATACTGCCCGAATATCGCCGAGGCCCTGGACCGCCCCGGCGTGCGGCAGACCATGACGGCGCCGGATGGGCACATCTATTCCGTGCCTTATGTTTTGCAGGCTCCCCTGGTTGCGTATCAGCCCTGGATCAATACCCGCTGGCTGAAAAATGTCGGCATGGAAATGCCTGAAACTACCGCCGAATTTGAAGCCGTACTTAAAGCCTTTAAGCAAAAAGATGCCAACGGCAACGGTAACGCGAACGACGAGATCCCCTTTTCCGGTGATCCGAACAACCTGCATCTGGGTGAACTCTGCGGCTGGTTCGGTATGTCCGTACGGTCTGGCCATAATGGTACACCTGCCGAAGAAGGTCTCACCATGATCAACGGCCAGATCAGTTTTGGCGCCAACACCAGCCAGTACCGGGACGGCATTAAATACCTGGCGGGCCTTTACGTCCAGGGCCTTATTGATCCGGAAATTTTTACTCAGAACAAAGAGCAGTGGAAGGCCAAGGGTGAGGCCGACCGCTACGGCGTTATCCTTACCTACTACAGCCAGGATATAAAGCCCCTTAATCCCGGTGAAGTTCCCGAATGGGCTGCCCTGCCGGTGCTTACCGGTCCCGGCGTCAGTAAACCGGTGTACCTGCGGGATTCCTACGGAACGGACATATTGAAAAACCAGGTAGTTATTACCGACAAGGCAAAAAGCCCTGAGGCCATTGTCCGCTGGTGGGACTATGTTTACGCATATGACAATACCATGCAGACCCAGCACGGCCCTATTGGTGTAACCATCTTTAAGGAACCTGACGGCAGATTCCGCAAAGTCGATATTACTACTCTGGGTGCGGCGGATCAGACCCGGTACAACTGGGGTAATCTTTTTCCCCAGGCTCTGCCCAAGTACGATCCCGACGGCGCTTATAAGGTGATCGAGGCCGTTCCCATGTACGATGAAAAAGCCGTGTCGGACAGGCTTTACGAGCCGTATCTTACAGACCGGCTGCCGTCCTTTTGGACTACCCAGGAGCAGGCGGCCACCCTTAACGATCTGCAGGTTGCTATTGGAAGTTATGTACGGCAAAAACGCGCCGAGTGGATCGCCGGCCAGAGTAATATTGATACCGACTGGCCGGACTATCTTACCCAGCTCAACCGTCTTAAGCTCAAGGAATATCTGGATCTGCGCCGCAGCCTGTAGTAAGGCCTTGCCTGGGTGGTGATCCACAAAGTATGACGGGCCTTAAACGAAGCCGTAATTGATGTAAAAAAAGGCCGTGTCAAACACTTTCCAGTGATTAATTAGTGTCTGTCCATAATGTAGACACATTATGGACAGACACTAATTATGCTCTTCCAGAAACAACAGGTCTTCCGAAATACCCGCCTTACCCGGCGCCCCAACCGGCAGTTGTTCCCCTCTATCCCCTCCGTATGCTTCTTTTGCGCCGGGCGGCGGCTGCGGAGGAATCGCTGCCGTGGTAGCGGGCCCCCCCTCTTTTTGGTAGAATCTTGCTATGAGCAATAAGATACTACCGCCGGGGGTTCGGGAACGGCTTAACGCCCTTGCCGCCCGGCAGATCATCATCCTTGACGGGGCGATGGGTTCCCTGATCCAGAGTTTCCGCCTTACAGAACAGGACTTCCGGGGTGAACGCTTTGCCGCCCACCCGGTGAATCTTCTGGACTGTAACGACCTTCTCTGTCTTACCCGGCCGGAACTGATCCGGCGGATTCACGAACAGTACCTGGAGGCGGGGGCGGACATTACCAAAACCTGCAGTTTCAATGCGACCGCCGTTTCCCTGGAGCATTTTGGCCTGGGGGGGCTTGCCTACGAGATAAGCCGGGCTGCGGCGGCGCTGGCCCGGGAGGCGGCGGACCGGTTTTCCCGCCCCGGCGAGCCCCGCTTTGTGGCGGGGAGTATGGGACCCACGGCAAAAAGCGGGAGCCTTTCCCCGGATGTCAACCGTCCCGAAAGGCGGGCCGTTACCTGGGATGTGCTGGCGGCGGCCTACTACGACAACGCCCGGGGGCTTCTGGACGGCGGGGCGGATATTCTGCTGGTGGAAACTATTTTTGATACCCTTAACGCCAAGGCGGCGATCTTTGCGATTAAGCGCCTTGCGGCGGAACGGGGGATTGATGTGCCGATCATGCTTTCCGCCACGGTAGCAGGGGCGGCCCAAAACGGAAGCAGGGCGCGTATCCTCTCCGGGCAGACTCTTGAGGCTTTTTGCGTTTCCGTTGCCCATGCCGAACCCTGGTCTGTGGGGCTGAACTGCTCCTTTGGGGCCGATATGCTCCAGGGCTGTACGGAGGGCCTGGGGGCCTTTTCCCTGCGGCTTGGCGGGTCCTGGCTTATCAGCGCCCACCCCAACGCGGGGCTTCCCAACCAGCTTGGCGCGTATGATGAAACCCCTGAATCTATGGCCCTGAAAATGGAGGACTACTTTAAGGAGGGGCTGGTCAACATTGCCGGGGGCTGCTGCGGCACTACTCCTGCCCATATCGCCGCCCTGGCGGAGGCTGCGGCGCGCTACGCTCCCCGCGAAATTGGCCGGGCTGCGGCATCTTCCGCCTGGTTGTCCGGGCTGGCCGCCCTGGACGGGGGGGAATTCGGCATAATTGGGACTGCGGAAAATACCGCGGGGAACGGCGTGCCGGGGAACAGCGAATTCGTCAGATGTATCGCGGAGGAAAACTACGATGATGCCCTGGAGGTGCTGGCGGATCTGATCGAACAGGGGGCCTCCCTTATTGATATCTGTATAGACGATGCCCGGGCTGGCAGGTCCGTGGCGGACGGGGAAAAGGCCATGAGGAACTTCCTTAACTTTGCCCTGCAGGATCCGGGGATTGCCCGGGTTCCCTTTATGATCGACAGTTGCCGCTGGAATGTGATTGAGGCGGGGCTGAAATGCGTCCAGGGAAAGTGTTTGGTGTATTCCCTCAGCCTGCGGGACGGGCCGGAAGAATTTCTGCGCCGGGCAGGAATTGTCCGTTCATACGGAGCGGCGGCGGTAGTTTTACTGCACGATGAGCAGGGCCCGGCGGTAGATTACGGGCTGAAGATTGAGGCCGCCCGCCGGGCCTGGCGCCTGCTCCGGGAATCGGGCTTTCCGGCCCAGGATATTGTTTTTGATCCCATCGTGCCCGCGGCGGCGGGCGGCACTGCGGCAGGAGAACAGGATTCCCGTATGCAGGACTTTTTCCGCGCCTGTGCCTGGATCCGGGACAACTGTCCGGGGGCCCGGATTATGGGCAGGGTTTCGAATCTTTTCTCCGGTTTTCAGGGAAACGGCCGGGACGCTGTGCAGGGGGTGTTTTTAAAACATGCCGTTGACGCGGGACTAACCCTGGCTGCCGGGGACCCCGGCTCCCTGCACTAAACTTGACCCACAACGTTCCGCCAAGGCCGGAAAACTGCCGGGTACAGAGCAGCGCTTGCTTGACCTGGGAATCTTTTCGTTTTATACCGGATATATGAGTGCTTTTACCGTTCCCCCTGTTTGGGAAAATCCTGAAATTCAGG
>JAIRXT010000024.1 GCA_031268125.1 Treponema sp.
GAGGCGGGGGCGGCAAAAACCGCCGGTTCTTCCCGGACCAGGACCCTGTACTGCCGGGCATAGGCGTTAAGTTTTACCCGGTCGGGCCCCACAAGGAGGGCGACCGGTTCCCCCAGGTAGGAAAGTTCCCCGGCGGCCAGGACGGGAACCGGGAAATCCGCCAGTTCGTTTTTTCCCGGAATGCCGGCGGCGGTAATAAGGGTATAGGCCCGGTCCAGTTGGGGACCTTCTATGGACAGCAGACGTCCCCTGGGGACCGGAGACCGGATCGTAAGGGCAAAAAGGGCAGAGCGAAAGGGGATGTCTTGAAGTAAGGGAATGCTCTCCATCTTTTAGGCAGTATAGTAGGCGGCGGCGCTTTGTACCAGATCGATAACCCTGTGGACCATAGCCCTGTCCATGCCGGGCCAGAGGGGAAGGGAAATTTCCCGCTTAAAACTGGCAAGGGAATGGGGGAAGTCTTCCGGCTGTAAGTCATAGGCCTTCCGGTAGTAGGGCATGGTGTGGAGGGGGATGAAGTGGACCGATATGCCTATTCCCTGTTCCTGAAGCCCGGCGGCAAACGCGTCCCGGCCTATTCTGAGGGTTTCCGGATTGAGACGCAGGGGGTACAGGTGCCGGGCATCCGCGGGGTCCCGGGGAGGGACGGTAAAATGGGGATCGGCGCCAAAGGCCGAATCGTACAATCCCGCCAGTTCCCGCCGCATCCGCAGGAGATCCCAGGCCCGGCCCAACTGGACCCGGCCGAGAGCGGCCAGAAGATCGGGAAGATTGTACTTGTAACCCGCCTCTACCACCTCGTAGTACCAGGAGGCCTTTGAATCGGTGTAGCGGTTCCAGATGCTGCGGTCTATGCCGTGGGACCGCATAAGGGAGACCCGGCCCGCCAGTTCCGCGTTGCCGCAGGCCACCATGCCCCCCTCGCCGGTGCTGATCGTTTTGGTGGCATAAAATGAAAAGACCCCCAGGTCCCCGATAGTACCGGCATAGGCCCCCTTTGGGGTTAATGAAACCGGTTTCAACCCGCCGCCGGGAGCCTTGGGACGGTAGTACGACGGGAACGAATGGGCGGCGTCCTCAATGACTTTGAGGCCGTAACGGCCGGCAATATCCATGACGGCGGCCATGTCGCAGGGAAGGCCGCCGTAGTGGACGGGTATAACCGCCGCGGGGCGGCCGCGGGGGCCGAAACCCTCGTCCCGGCTTCCCGGCCGGGGAGGGTAGGGCGGGAGGCCCTGTGAAAGCCGTTTCAGTACGGTTTCCAGGGCGGCGGGATCGATATGGAAACCGCCGGGCACAACGTCGACAAAAACCGGCTGGGCGTCCAGGTAACGGACTACTTCGGCGGTGGAGGTAAAGGTATAAGACGGGAGGAGGACCAGATCCCCGCGCTTGACGCCGCAGGCTTCCAGGGCCAGGTGCAGGCCGCTGGTGGCGGAATTTACCGCCAGGCAGGGAAGGCCCGGCCCCGCCGTTTCACCGGCCGCATCCGCCGGAGGAACGGCGAGGAAGCGGGAAAATTCCTCCTCAAAGGCCAGGGCCTCTTTCCCGGTAGTAAGCCAGCCTGAACGGAGTACCCGCAGTACCGCCTCTTCTTCTTCCGTTCCCACGAAGGGCCGGGCAAAGGGGATGAGCGGTCCGCTCCCCGCATCCGCCGTCATGTGAGTACGGCGGGGTTCCGCATCCCCGCCTCCCCGGCGTCAAGGGTCTTCTGCCGCCGGAACGCCGCCGCGGAATTCCTCAAATGGGCGGGCCGCTGTTTTTCAGGAAAAGATTCCGGCTCGGCGGTTTCCGCCGGGGCATTGTTTCCCGCCGCCGGAACATCGCGGGGCGGTGTTTCCGGCTCCCGGAGGCTGGGTATTGCCGCGGTCAGGAGGCTTTTCAGCAGACCGGCGTTGCGGTAGTGATCCTTACGGGCCGGATCGTAGCGGCAGATGGGCCGCAGCTTGTCAATAAGCTCGTAAATACCGGCGGAATCCCCGTCAGAAAGCCCCTCCGGGAGGGTCCCGCCCTGTTTTGGCCGTTCCACCTTGAGGATTCTGCTGTAGGCCGTTGCCGCGGGGCTTTCGTCCTCGGCCCAGAGTTTTTCCCCCAGCCGCTCCCCGGGCCGCAGCCCCACGTACTCTATTTTGATGTCCTCTTCGGGCTCAAAACCGTAGAACCGGATCATCTGTTCCGCCATGTCCCGGATACGGATCGGCTCCCCCATGTCCAGAAGGTAGAGGCTGCCGTTTTCCCCCACCCCCCCGGCCTTTAGGACCAGGGAACAGGCCTCCGGTATGGTCATGAACCAGCGCCGCATGTCGGGGTGGGTTACGGTAACCGGGCCGCCTTTTTCGATCTGCCGCTGGAAGAGGGGTACAATGGAACCCCGGGAACCCAGCACGTTGCCGAAGCGGACCACCATAAAGGACAGGTCCCCCGCCGACGCCCCGGAGGCCGCCATTCGCCGGGCCTCTTCAAGGACAAGTTTTTCACAGATGTATTTGGAAGCTCCGTAGATTGAAACCGGTTCCACGGCCTTGTCGGTGGTGATATGGACAAAACGTTTTACCCCGCAGTTCCGGGCGGAACGGATCAGATTCTCCGTCCCCAGCACGTTGTTTTCGATGGCCGCCACGGGGTTTTCCTCCGTCATGGGAACGTGCTTGTAGGCCGCCGTATGGAAAACCACATCAAGGCGGAGCTTCTTCATGATATAATCCATGTAACCGGCGTCTTTGAGGTCCCCGATGATGGGCACCAGGGCTGCCTTTTCACCGACCCCCTCTTCCTGGAGGAGCCGGAGTTCCCGGTCGATCTGGTAAATCGAATTTTCGCCGTGGCCGAACAGGTACAGCCGGGACGCTCCGCCGGAGAGGAGCTGGCGGCACAGTTCACTCCCGATAGAACCCCCCGCGCCGGTAACCAGAACCCGCTTGTCCCGCAGATAGGCAAGGCTCTGCTTCAGATTGATGGCCGCCGGGGTCCGGCCCAGAAGGTCCTGGGGATCGATGTTGCGGGTCTGGATAAGGTGGGCGTCCCCCTGGACAATCTGGGAAATCCCCGGCAGAATCCGTATCTTTTCGAAACCCGCCCGTTTAAGGATGCCGTAAAGTTCTTTCAGATATTCCCGGCTTGCGCCGGGGATGGCGATGATCGCCTGGCCGGCGGGATTCATCCGCAAAAGCCGGGCTACGTCCCGGATGGGTCCCAGGACGGGAATCTCCTCGATCCGGCGGCCTATTTTTTCAGGATCATCGTCCAGAAAGGCCACCGCCTCCCCAAAGATAACCTTCGTTTTGAGTTCCCGCGCCAGGGTTTGGCCGGCAAAACCGGCCCCGATAATGTACAGCCGCCCCGTTTTCTTAGTGGTCATTGATCGTATAGCGAAAACCTGTTTTATTCCCGGCGCCCAAGCACCCCGATAACCTCGAATCCCAAATCGATGCTGAAAGAATCATTGTACAAATCAAGCTTGATCTTCGCTCTCCTCTTTCTTTTATCGACCTTTATGATCTTGCCCTCAAGCCCCATAAGGGGTCCGTCTACCACAGCTATCCGGGAATTCTCGTCAAAGTAGACCCGGGACCTTCCCGCCACGGGGCCTACGCTCTTGATAAAATGCAGGGCAACTTCCAGGTCCCTGCCGGACATGGGGGTAATGTTCTGGTTGGATTTGAGAAAACGGAAAAAACCATCGATGCGGCGGAAGGCCCACTGATGGCGGCGTATATCTTCTTCTTCGTCAACCTCGACAAAGATATAGCCGGGAAATACGGCGGTGGTGGACTGGCTGACCAGTCCCTGGCGTCTAATATCAATGCGCCGTTTGGGGAAATAAACCGGAAACAGTATTTCCGGGTACATGGCCCTTAAAAGTTTTATGTATCTTTCCTCGGACCGTGTCTTTACCTGTAACGCGTAGTAATTCACCTGTTCAGGATACAAAAAAGACCGCCGATAGTAAACGTGGGGGTCTGTGCAGGCCAAATGCAGGTGAAAAAAGAACAATTTTTCTTGGGATTCCTTCTCTTTGCCGTCCTGAATACGCCGGTTTTTGCGGCCGGTTTGCATATTCTGGTGGCTGAAACCGGTAACGGAGCGGGAGAAGGCCGTTTTTCCCAGGACAGGCAGGGGGTGGGTTTTGATTCATCCCTTCTGTGGGAATCCTGTCTCATGGACGTATTTTTTGAGGCCGGACATATCGTAAGCAATTCGCCGGTCCTGGGTCTGGGCCGCAGCGGCGGTATGAATATTCCCGGCAGGGAATCGCCCGGCATGGAATTCCCCGGGGAGCTTCAAAAGGACCTGGCGGAAGCCCGTTCCGGCCTGGCCGATTACTTCATCCTGGTCCTGTTAAGCTACCCCGCCGCGGACAGGAAAACAAAGCCGGAACAGGTAGACGTGAGGATTTACGGTCTGGAACCCTATCGTTTTGTATACGAAGAAACCGGTTTCCTCGCGCCGGCTGCCGCAGCGCCGGCACGGCCGGTCAACGAGACGGAACAAGCAAAACGGTTCATCCGTTTGCTCATTCCCCGCATAAAGGATTGATAAATTATGAAACATTCAACCGCCGGACCGGCCGGATTTTTCGCTCCGGTCCTTAATTTTCTGCTTTTAATACTGGTTTCGCTTAGCCTGACGGGAGCTTCCGTATGGGAGGGGGCCGCGGCCCTGGCGCCCAGGGGCGATCTTCCTGAGGAAGGCTACTATGCGGCTACCAATTCTTTCCCCCCGAACACGGTGGTGGACATAACCAACCTTGAAACGGGGAGATCTATCCGGGCTATTGTGTCTTCCGGTCTCAATACCCCCGGTCTTTTGGCGGTCCTGTCCCCGGACGCGGCGGGCCGTATCGGCCTTGGGACCAGAACCATCGGCCGCATCAGGATGACCCAGCCGGAGGACCCCATAGCTTTTGCCCGCTTTACCGAAGGTTTGGTTGGGTCGGGGGATCCCGACTACGACCCGGCCGCCATGCTTGCCGTTGAGCAGGACACCGCAAAGACACCGGAGGAACCTCCCGCCCGGCAGGAGGCCGAAACGAATCCCGGTCAGGACCCGGCCGCTTACAGCTACAATCCGCCGGGAACCGTAAGATACCCGGATTACACCGATTATTCACAGAACAGCATCGTCAGTGTTACCAGGGGCGCCGAAATCCCTCAGGAACGAATCGACGGCAATTGGGAAGAAGACTGGGATGACATTTCTTATTCGGGTTACTTCCCGGACGATGAGGACAGCCCGGAACGGAGCAGTTACCTAGTATGGGAACAGGGCGGCAGCATAGGAAAACCGGAGAACCGGGGGAGCGATCCCGCTCCGGAACACAACGAGACTCTTGCAGAATCCGCCCCTTCCGCGGACCCCTGGGAAAATGCCTGGAGGGAAGACGGGCCGGGGAGGTCTCCCTCCCTCGTAGCGGAACTCCAGTCCAGCGCGAAGTCTTCCGAAAACGAAAGCATCGCCGAGGCCCGGATTCTGATCCGGCCGTCCGGGCAGGTTGCCCAGGCCCCTGTGCAGAGCGCCTCCGACGCGGTCGAATACATTCTGGTTCCCGCGGAAAAAAGACCTCCCGCCCCGGGACCCGAAGAGGCTATGGCCGATCTGGTAGATCCTCCTGCCGCCGCTCTGGAGCGCATCGACGAATCTATGTTTATCGATTCGATTGAGAAGATCAGGGGAGCCCGGGCCGCGGAGGAAGCCGCCAAAGCCGCGGAGGCCGCACGGCTGGCCGGGGAGCGGAGGGCCGCGGAAGAAGCCATCAGAGTGGCCGAAGAACGGAAAACCGCGGAAGCCGCACGGCTGGCTGAGGAGCGGAGGGCCGCGGAGGAAGTTATAAGACTGGCCGAAGAGCGGAAAGCCGCGGAAGCCGCCCAACGGGCCGAAGAACGGAGAGCCGCGGAAGCCGCACGGCTGGCCGGGGAGCAGAGGGCCGCGGAAGAAGCCGTCAGAGTGGCCGAAGAACGGAAAACCGCGGAAGAAGCCATCAGAGCCGCGGAAGCCGCGCTGCTGGCCGAAGCAATGGAACGGCCGCAGGTAACGGTTATCCTCCCCAAAGAGGAGGAAGAACCCGGCGGACCCTGGACGGCGGAACTTCCCCCGTCCCCGCCGGAACCGCCTCCGTCATCACCGGAAGCTTTTTCGGTCCCCGTGAATATCATCACCGAGTTAGAAAAGGGGAAGTACTACGTCCAGCTTGGGGCCTTCCGCAGCGTTACATCGGTCGAATCGGCCCTGCTCGGTATCGATCCGGGGTACCCCCTGAACGTGCAAAATTCCGGCAGCGCCGAAAGGCCCGTGTACCGGATCCTGGTGGGCCCCGTGAATCAGGGTGAATCCGGCGCCCTGGTCCAGCGTTTCAAGGGATCGGGCTACCGGGACGCCTATATCAGGACAAATTAAAAATAGAAAAACGCGAACACGGCGAAAATTGCGAAGAACAGGGTGTTGGCGATTTTGACGGCGGGCATCCTGTTTCGCATAAAATCCGAAAGGGCCATAGCCTGCTTGCCTTTGTGGCAGAGAATAACCAGCAGGGCAGGGGGCAGTGCGGCGGCAACGGTATAGCAGAGGAACGCCGACAGGGCAAGGCCGAAACTGCCCGTGCCGGTCCTGAGCAGATAGAGGATAGTCGCCAGATAAATCTGCCCGGTACAGAGAAATTCCCCGGCGGAAAAATCCTCCCTCCCCCGGCGGCGGCGAATGGGGGGAGGTTACCTCCACATCCAATCCAACTGCACCGATTATCAGGCCCGCCGCCTCAACATCCGCTACAAGGACAATGACGGCAAAAACCGTTTTGTCCATATGCTCAACGGGACGGATGTCGCCATCATCAGGGAATTCCGGATATTTTTCGGAATTTCTTCTTGACAAACATTGTAAATATGCTAATATAGTTCATAATAATGAGTAAAAAAACAAATATACTAATAAAACATAGGAATTTTCCAACATCTGGCGAAGGGGAAATTTGTTTCGCCGGGGCGGATCGCGGGGACGGCTATGGAAAGCCCTAAGCCCTATCTTTTTACCGACGATAATCCCCGGGAAATGGAAGACTATGCCCTCTCTGTCCGGCGTCTGGAACGGCCCCGGGGGAGGGCGGACGTGGTTCTGGATACGGATATGTTTAACGAGGTGGATGATCAGTTTGCCCTGGCCTACCTGCTCCAGTCCCAGGACAAGCTGAACTTAAAGGGGATTTACGCGGCTCCTTTCTTCAACCACCACTCCGCGGGACCGGCGGACGGAATGGAACGGAGTTATGAGGAAATTTTCCGCATCCTGGATATGCTGGACCGGAGTTCCTATGGAAAAATGGTCTTCAAGGGTTCGGACCGTTTTCTGGGGGATGAAAAAAGCCCCGCCGATTCTCCGGCGGCGCGGGAACTGATCCGGTTGTCGGAGGCTTATAGCCCCGAACAGCCCCTTTACATCATCGGCATTGCCGCCTGTACCAATATCGCTTCCGCGCTGCTTCTTTGCCCGGAAATGAAAGACCGGGTGTGTGTCATCTGGCTCGGGGGCATGGGCTTTGAATGGTGCGACAACCGCTCCTTTAACGCGGGGCAGGATCTGGCTTCCGCGCGGGTGCTTTTGGGAAGCGGCGCTCCGGTCGTCCTGCTTCCGGGGCGGGGGGTACTCGACCGCTTTACCACCACCGGGCCCGAACTGGAATATTGGCTCCGGGGGAAGAACCTTTTTTGCGATTACATCGTTGATAAGACCATCCGGGAAGCGGGGCTTTGCGGCGGTGAACAATGCTGGAGCCGGCCCCTGTCCGACGTGGCGGCGGTGGCCTGGCCCTTGGGGCAGAATTTTATGCTTGACCGGCTGGAACATAGTCCCGTGATGGAATATGACCATTTATACGCGGAGGATAAACGGCGTTTGTTTATCCGTTATGTCTACAGCATTAACCGGGATAAGCTGATGGGGGATCTTTTTAACAAACTGGCAAAATATCCCGGCTAAAAGAAACGGAGAACGATAGATCATGGCTGTTTTAACAGAAGCGACTAAAACGCCGGTACCCCAAACGGGGCGCCTTCCGGAAGGGAAGATTTTTCGGAAAATCGAACCTTATCTTTATCTCCTGCCCGCCTTTTTCTTTCTTATCCTGTTTACCTACTATCCCTTTGTAAAAAACACGGTTCTCAGTTTCTTTTCCGTAAACAGGTACCGGGATGTAAACAGCTTTGTGGGTTTCGCCAATTACCTGCGGGTCCTTGGGGATGAAAAATTTATCCAGGCGGTCGGCAATACCCTCCTCTACGGAGCGGCGACCGTGCCCGTGAGCATCTTCTTCGGTTTTGCGCTGGCCCTGCTGGCCCGGCGGCGGACAAAAAGATCCGTGGTTTACGAGGCCCTTTATGCCCTTTCCATGGCGGTTTCCGCCTCCGTGGTTGCCATGATTTTCCAGCTTGCCCTGAATCCCTCCATGGGAATTGTCAACAAGGTCTTCGCGCTGGATATTTCCTGGTTAACCAATCCCAGGACCGCCCTTTTTTCGCTCATTTTTATCCAGATATGGGCCAATATCGGATATAACTTTATCTTCCTTTTGTCCGCCCTGCGGGGCATGAGCGAAGAGGTGCTGGAAGGGGCCAAACTGGACGGCGCCTCGGGCTTTAAGCTCCTGGGCAGAGTCATTATTCCCATGATCTCGCCAACCCTGCTTTTTTTACTGGTAAAAGACATTGCCTATGCCATGACCACCTGCAGCTTTACCCTTATCCTGACCTACCCCGTGTTCCACAGTGGCGGCCCCCAGGGTACCACCGAAATGATCATGTCCTATATCTACGGCAAGGGGATCCGGGGAACCAACTACAACGCGGCCTTTGCCGCGACCATGGCGGGATTTGTGCTGTCAGCGGTGATGATGGCTTTCAGCCTGGCTCTTGAAAAGAAGAAGGTGCATTACTCATGAATAAAAGGATGATAAAAGACGGAGTATACCAGGCCGCTTGTATCCTTATAGGACTATTGCTCATGTTCCCCGTCATCTATGCGGTTTCCGTATCGTTTATGACCCCCGGCGAAATTCTTGTAAAGGATCTGCGGTTTTTCCCCGGAACAGCGGGCTACCTGGAAAATTACCATATCGTTTTTACCCAGACCAGGGTATTCCGGTTCATGTTCAATTCCTTTGTGGTTGCCTTTGTATCAAGCGCGGTCCGCATTGTTACCGCCAGCATGGCCGCCTTTTCCTTTGCCTTCTTCGACTACCGGGGAAAGCATTTTCTTTTCTATCTGGTTGTCGGCAGCATGATCATCCCCGCCGACGTACTGGTGGTGCAGAACTACTTTACCACCGCGGAGTTCGGGCTTATCAATACCTATATGGGCATGATGGTGATCTTTCTGGTTTCCGCCATGAACATCTTTGTGATGAGGCAGAATTTTCTTTCCTATTCAAAAAGCCTGCGGGAAGCGGCGCTGATGGACGGATGCGGCAATTTTAAATTCTATTCCCGTATCCTGATGCCCTCCAACATGCCGCTTATCACCACCGTTTTTATTTCTTCTTTTGTGGGCACCTGGAACACCTACCTCTGGCCCCTGCTGGTTACCAACGTCAACGAAATGCGTACCGCCCAGGTGGCCGTTACCATGCTGAACATCAACGAAGGAAGCAGCTATGGTCCCGGCGCGGTTATGGCCGCCGCCGTGGTTATTCTGATTCCGTCGGTACTTGTTTTTCTGATATTCCAAAAGCGTATTGTCGGCGGCATCATGGTCGGGGCGGTAAAAGGCTAGCGGCTTGTAAAAAGCGTATACCGGGGATGTCCCGATACGGGCGGTCCCTGTTATAAAAAACAGAGGACGGGCAAAAACTATTTTTTAGGAGGAACGAGATGAAAAGATTTTTTTTGGCGGTTTTATTCTGCGCCGTTGCGGCGGCTTCCCTGTTCGCGGGGGGAAAAGATGAAAGGTCCGGCGCGGCGGCAGCGGGAAAGGCTGTTGAGGTTGTATTCTGGCACAGCACTTCGGGGGCCACCGGGGAAGCCTTGGAAAACATTATCAAGGGCTATAACGAGGGTCCGGGAAAGGAGAAGAACATCCATGTGAACCTGGTTTATCAGGGTTATGAAGGAACCGACAAGGTTATCCTGGCCTACCAGACAAGGGATATGGCCAACGCCCCGGACATCAACCAGGGCCTGACCTCCACCATTCCCTCTGTCATGGACATGAGCTGGAGCGTTTCCGCCGAGCGGTTTCTTAATTCCCGGGATTCAACGATAACAAAAAACACCTTTTACACGGCCCTGCAGCGCAGTTGTACCTATGAAGGCGAAATGGCGGCGATACCCTTCGCCAATTCCATTCCCCTTTTGTATTACAATGTGGAGATGCTCCGGGAAGCCGGTTACAGTAAGCCCCCTGAGACTATGGATCAACTGACGGACTATGTAAAAAAACTTACCGTAAAGCAGGGGAACAGTGTCTCCCGCTACGGTCTTAACATGCAGACCAAACGGTACCAGCTTGTTGAATTCTGCGTTAGTCAGAATCCGGCTTCCTTCTTTGGCGACAACGAGGGGGGCCGTTCCGCTCCCATGACCAGGATTACCGCCGGTGAAGACGGAAGCCTCAGGGCTTTTCTGGAGAAACTGCAAAAGCTCCTTGATACCGGGGGCTACAAGTATGTGGAAGACAGCATCAACGAGGAATTTGCCCAGGGGCTTTCCGCCATGGTCATCATGTCGTCTTCCCGGATCGGCACCATGGATCGTCTGATGCCCGGCGGGTACATGACCGCCTTTCTGCCCAAGGTCAACCCAGGGGACTCAAGCGGCGCGGCAGTAGGCGGAAGCTGCCTGAACCTGTTTGACCGGGGCAGCGATGATCGCCTCAAGGCCGCCTGGGATGTCATCCAGTGGTGCGCATCCCCGGAAAACCAGTACGCCTTATCCATCGCCTCCGGCTACATCCCGGTTAACACGGCCTGCGAAACCATGCCGGAAATGCAGGCCTACTACAGAGAAAATCCCCAGTACAAGGTGGCGCTGGATCAGATGAAAGCGTCGAATCCCCTGGCCCAGGAACCGCTGGACCTGACCTACAACGAAATAAACGGTATCGTCACCGATGTCATGCTGGAATTCTGCCAGGGGAAACTTGACGTAAACGCCGCGGTGGCAAAGATTGTCGCGGACTGTAACGCCTCACTTAATGAATACCACGCGGCGAATGACTAAGAAGCGCTGTACAATCCGCCTGGTGGTAAGCGATTTAGACGGCACCCTGCTCGATCCGGAACGGCAGATACATCAGGAAGCGATGGACGCCGTTGCGGCCCTCAAGAAGCGGGGAATAGGCTTTAGCTTTATTACCGGGCGGCCTCCCTACGCGGTGAAACCCTTCGCGCTGCGGGCCGGCGTTGAGGGGCCTTTGGCGGGTTGTAACGGCGCCCTTATTTTTGAGGGGGAAAGGATTCTGGCGCGGCATTCCTTCCGGCTGGAACCCCTGCGGGAACTTATGGAAGACGCGGCGGCGCGGGGAATGACCGTGCTGTTTTACGCCGGCGGCAGGGAATACTGCCTGGCGGAGACCGGATGGACCCGGAGCCGTCTGCTGCCTGCCCGGCGGCCGGACTGGGAGAAGGGAGAGCCGGCGGAAAAGGTCAATATCTTTTCGGAAGAAAAGGCCCCCTTCTTCGCGGCCCTGCTTCCCCAGATTGAAACCCTGTCGCGGTCCTATTCCATCGCCGTTTACGGATCGTCCGGCTGCGAGATCGTGTCCGGGGCGGTAAACAAGGCAAGCGCCCTGGCGGAACTTTGCGAACTGTACGGCGTGTTAAAAGAAGAAACCCTGGCGATTGGGGACAATGAAAATGACAACCCCATGCTGGAAGCCGCGGGCCTTGGCGCGGCGGTGGC
>JAIRXT010000190.1 GCA_031268125.1 Treponema sp.
CCGGAAAAAGCCGGGGCGGACCTCCGCTTCGACTTTACCCTGTGCCGGGGAACCGTGGAGGAAGTAATCATGGCCCTGGTATCCGTAGAAAAAATGTTCCGCTGCTACAAGGACCCCCGCACCGGGGAAGACAGCCGGGTCCTGGTGGACCGGAAGCTGGACAAATTCCTCATGACCCACTTCTTCCAGTACCGCAGCTACTGTTCCCGGACACGGGAGAACACTGGAAACAATTCTTATATGTATTATACTCATCTCAACGAAGATGAGCAGTACGATGATCTAACCATCCTGGGGATCAAGCGAAAAGCTTAGGGGGGGGTCTCCCCCCTCGCTTCATGGTCCTCGGGCCGGGCGGCCCTGCGGTCCATTCCGCTACCCCCCTCTACTGCGCCTGCGGAGGCAATGTGGCACAATATTCGGTGTATATAGACGGCGCTTCGGGGACCACGGGCCTTAGAATTCGGGACCGCCTCGCCGGGGAAGATGATATCGAACTCGTCGTCCTGGAAGCTGAACAGCGGAAGGACCTCTCCTGCCGTTTGAAAGCCCTGGGCCGCTCGGATCTCGGCATCCTCTGCCTCCCCGACGATGCGGCCCGGGAACTCGTGTCCGCCGCCCCGGATCAGGCCCGCATCATCGACACCAGCACCGCCCACCGCACCAGTTGGGTTTACGGCTTTGCGGAACTACAGTCCCCGGCCTCCGTCGTTCCGGCCCCCGGCCCCCGGTACCGGGATTTTATCCGGACCGCCCGGCGGGTAGCCGTTCCCGGCTGCCATGCCACCGGCTTTCTTGCCCTGGTTTCCCCGCTGCTCCGGGGCGGCTTTATCGACCCCTCCCTCCGCCTCCACTGCCACTCCCTCAGCGGGTATTCCGGCGGTGGCAAGACCATGATCGCCGCGTACCGGGACCCCGGGCGCCCCCAGGACTACTCTTCCCCCCGGCAGTACAGCCTTGCCCTGAACCACAAGCACCTCCCGGAAATGCAGATCATCGCGGGCCTGGAAAAGCCCCCCCTGTTCAACCCCATCGTGGACGATTATTACGCCGGTATGCTCGTGTCCGTCTGCCTGGGGGCGGAAGATTTCACCGGTCCCGCCCCCCCGGTCGAAGAACTTACCAATTTTTTTGCGGATCACTACCGCGATCAGCCGCTTATCCGCGTAAGGGAAGGCGCAGCCCAGGACCTGGCCGCCAACACCCTGGCGGACCGGGACGACCTGGAAATTTGGATCACCGGCGGCGGGGACCTCTACCTGCTCATGGCCCGTTTCGATAACCTGGGCAAGGGGGCCTCCGGGGCCGCCGTGCAGTGCCTCAATTTAATGCTGGGACGGGACGAGTACCGGGGCCTGCAATGCGGGCCCTCCGCCGGGCCTTTAATATGACCAGTTTGGATTGTATATCGTATCAAGGAGTAAACTATGGCATTCAGCGACCGCATGCGTGATTTATTGGATCAGGGCGCCCAGGCGTCAAAGGAATTCCTTTCCAAGGCAGGGGCAAAGGCCCAGGACCTGGGGGAACGGGGGGTCATTTCCCTGGAAATAAAGCAAATGGAAGGCCAGGCCCGCAAGCTCCTGGAACGCCTGGGGAACGGCGTGTACCGCCGCTTCGCGGAAGAAGGTGCGGATTCCCTTTCCCCCTCGGACCCGGAGATAAAGAACCTCCTTTCGGAACTCATCTCCCTCAAGGGCGCTATCGAAAAGCGGGAAGGCGAACTGGAAAGCCGCCGCAACCCCGCCCCGTAACACTAAACTTGACCCGCAATTTGATGCGGTTCTTTGCCGTATACGGCGAAGAACCGGGCGGCCAAATGCCCGGTAGAACGTTGCACATGTAATGCCTTGTACATATCTTTTCCCTGCGATAAGGCTAAACTTGACCCGTATCGTGACCCGGCCCGGTGGAACGTCGTGGGTCAAGTTTACCCCCCCACGTTTCACCGAATCCCGTTCCACCAGTTCTACCCCAAGGACCGTGTGTTCCGCTTCGGGATTCTCATTGTCCAGCAGTTGGATAAGACGCCGGACGGCTTTTTGCCCCATCCGTTCCCGGTTAACGTTGATAGTTGTAATGGCGTGATTCTCGGTAAGCGGTCCGTTATCAAAACCGATTATCGAAATATCCTCCGGGGTAGCAATTTTTTTTCTTTTGAGGGCTTCTTTTACGGCTATCGCGGCGGCATCGTTCTCACAGAAATAGGCCTGGGGCAGCCGGGCCCTGGGGGGGAGCATCCTCTGTATCGCATCTATATCGTTTTTTATCAGGCAGGGCTCAATATCCGCAATAAGCGAATACCTGCGGATGTATTCACCGGCTTCTTCAAAACCCACAAGACCCTCCTGTACCAGCGCTTCCAAAAAACCGTAGTACCGTTCTTTTACGGACTTGGAATAGGAAAAATCGCCAACATAACCGATCTTGGTAAAGCCCTGCCCCATAAGGTACTTTGCCGCCATATATCCGCCGGAAACATTGTCCGTTACAACGCAGTTGACGTTTGGCATCCTGGGGTTATGATCGACAATTACCATGTGGGTATTCATGGCCAAAAACTTTTCCACATTAAAAGTGGATATTTTCCCCAGTACAATGATCCCCGCAACCTGACCTTTAACGATACAGTCGGGTATACTCATACCCTGTTCGTTAAAATAGTGAACGATAATATCGTATCCGCAATATTTTGCTTCCCTGATGGTGAAATATAAAATTTC
>JAIRXT010000054.1 GCA_031268125.1 Treponema sp.
TTGAAGGCCCCGGAAACATTACCGGCCTTGCGGCGCTTGTTTTTTCATGTGTCAGCACCGGTTATCTTGAGGAAGGGTACTTCCGGTACTATCTGGAGGAAAAAACCGGGGAACTCGGCCTGGGCCCCCGGGCTTTTTTGCTGATCTCCGTCGTCCTGTTCAGCTTCTGCCACGTATACGAAGGCCCCTGGGGAACCATGAATTCCGTGCTGGCGGCGGTGATTCTGGCCCTTATCTATATCCGCTTTCACAGCCTCCACGGTATCGCCCTGGCCCACGGGTTTTACAACCTCGTCGTGTATTTGTCGTCAAGCGGGGGTTAGTCCGCTAAACGCTCCGGGTAGAGGCGGCTTCCGGGGAATCGCTTGTAGAGCCCGCCTTCGCTACCCTGCCCCGCAGCGGTCCATCCGGGGCAGGGAAATTGCCGGGAAAACGCATGTAGAGTCTGCCTCCGCTATCGAAAGGCTTTGACGTATCAGCGTCAAAGCATCCGATACGCTCCGGCAGAGAATTCCATATGTTTTCCTGGACTCTTTCCCTGCCCCGGATACACGACACGGGTCAAATTGTGGGTCAAGTTTAGCGCAGAGCGGTCGGGGTATCTTCGTTCGAATAAGGGTAAAAAATGGCTAAATTGCAGGGTATTTTTACTGAATGCCATAGTTACTGGAACCGCTGGCCGCTCAGTTCCCGGTAGGCCTGTTCCGCCAGCCCGAACCCGGCGTTCCGGGTAAAGCTTTTGGCGTATTCGTCCCACAGCATGTCCTCGTAGAACTCACCGGCCAGCCCTTCGTTGATAAGGCCGCTTTTCTGCACGGTACTCCTCATGCTGCTGAGGAGATTTTTGACAAGGAAGGTTTCCAGTTCCTGGCATTGTTCGTAAAGATCGCTGGTTTTATCAATAGGGGCGGGACGCCGGCCGGAAGGAGGCGCGGGGTCCCGGTCCGCGGCGGCTTCGGCCTTTTTCAGGTATTCTTCGAAAGAGGGGGTCCCGGCTTGGGAATTCCGGGCGATGGTTAAATTTTCCGCCCCGTAACGGTACTGGTCAAAATACTGGGTCCCGATTGCTCCTATATCCATGTTTCCCCTCCTTTTTTGTCCATGCCGCCTGAACTACCGTTTAAGGCCGGTCGCCGTTCCCAGCATGTTGTCGCTGGTCTGTATGGTCCGGGAATTAAATTCATAGGCCCGCTGGGCCACGATAAGGTCCACCATCTCCCGCACCACTGACACGTTGGACATTTCCAAAAAGCGGTGGATGACCTGCCCCATGCCCTCGTAGCCGGGCCGGCCGGCAATGGGCTGGCCGGAGGCGTTTGTTACCTTGAAAAGGTTTTCCCCCACCGCGGTAAGCCCCACGGGGTTGGGGAACCGGTACAGGTCCAACTGCCCCACCTCCACCGGCTCGTTTTCATCGATCTGGGGAACGATGACCGAAACCCGGCCGTCCTTGGTAATGTTGATTTTTTCCGGCAGGAAGCCTTCCGGCATGATGATGTCGGGGAGTACCCAGTACCCGTTGCTGGTTACCATTCGTCCGTTCTCGTCGATCTTAAAGGCCCCGTCCCGGGTATAGGCCCAACTGCCGTCATACATCTGAATACGGAAGAAGCCTTCCCCGCTGATCGCCATGTCGTAGACGTTGTCCGTGTTTTGCAGGGCCCCCTGACTGAACATCCGCTGGGTGGCCGCAAGCCTGACCCCGTGGCCCATCTGGACCCCCACGGGGACCACCGTCTCCTCTGTCGCGGGGGTACCGGCCACCTTTACGGTCTGGTAGAGGAGGTCTTCAAAATCGGCCCGCATCTTCTTGAAGCCCGATGTATTCACATTCGCCAGGTTGTTGGAAATTGTATCAATGTTGGCCTGCTGGCCGATCATCCCGGCGGCGCCGGTCCATAAGCTTCTGACCATTCTACGCTCCTCTTATACCTACGCGCCGAAGCGGAGTACCTGGTTGATCAAGGTCCCCAGCATGGTGTCCCCGGACTGTATGGTTTTTTGATTCGCCTCGTAGGCCCGGTTTACTTCGATCATGCGGACCATTTCCGCTACCGGTTCCACGTTGGAAGCTTCGGTAAAGCCCTGGACAACCCGCGGGCGGCGTCCTGCTTCCATGACCAGGGCGGGGCCCGACGTATCGGTCTCCTGGTAGAGGCTGGATCCCTGCTTTTTCAGGTAGCGGTCCTTGCCGAAATTCACGATTTTAAGATTGTCCAGCAGGGCTGTTTCTTCCCAGGAGTTGTTTTCCCGGGAGATCGTCAGGTCCGGGTCCTCCGCGTATTCCGCGTTGATCCAGACCCCGCCTTCCTTGTCCACCTGGAAATTGTTGGCCCTAACCCGGATGGGTCCCTGTTCCCCCAGGACGGGATACCCTTCTTTGGTTTCCAGATAGCCTTCTTTTCCCAGTTGGAAAGAACCGTTCCGGGTGTAGCGTTCCCCCCAGGGGGTGGCGACCGTAAAAAAACCTTTCCCGTCCAGGGCAAGGTCAAAGTCGCTCTGGGTCTCTTTAAGAGCCCCCTGCTCAAAGGTAACGTAGAGTTCGTTTAACTCCACCCCGGTGCCCAGCTTCCCCATGATGGGGGCCGCATCGGCGGAACCAAAGGGATGCCGGTACACCCCGTCATCGTCGGTGCGTCTCAGGAGCAGCTCCGGGAAGGCCTTAAAAGCCGCCACGTCCCGCTTATACCCGTCGGTGTTGATGTTGGCCAGGTTGTTCGCCACCGCGTCGAGCCGCCACTGCTGGGCCCTCATGCCGCTGGCCCCGGTATACCACCCTCGTATCATGCCTTTATTATCGGAATTTC
>JAIRXT010000156.1 GCA_031268125.1 Treponema sp.
TGAACTGTTATTTTTTTTGAATTCAGAATTGCATGCGCCGGATGCGCCCTGATAGACTTTCCCTTATACCGGTTCCGTTTCGGGGTACAGGGCCTGGATCTGCCTGATATTCGGGAGAATTTCAAAAAAAACGTCCACCATTTCCGGATCGAATTTGGTACCCGAAAGCCCGTGAATCTCCTGGAGTACGCTGTCTTCCGGCCAGGGGTCCTTGTAGACCCGTCTGGAGCAGAGGGCGTCGTACACATCGGCCACGGATACAATCCGGCCTGTAAGGGGGATCTCCTCCCCTGCCCTGCCCCGGATATTGCCTTCTGAATCGGTTTTAATCGGCTTTGCCGTTACCGGATCAATCCAGCCGGGATACCCGGAACCATCCCAGTTTTCGTGGTGGGTCAGGGCAATTTCCCGGCAGATATTGTCCATTTCCGACTGGGAATCGTCAAACAGGGCCGCCCCGTACAGGGTATGGTGCTGCATGATCCGGTACTCGTCCGCCGTAAAGCGGCCCGGCTTTTTCAGGAGGAGATCGGAAATCGCCACCTTTCCCACATCGTGGAGCATGGCGGCCATCCTCAGGGTGTCCCGGAATTTCTCCCGTTCTATCCCGCTTATCCCCCGGCGGTAGGCCCAGCGTTCGTAAATTTCCACCGAGTAGCCCGCCACCCGGTTTACGTGGGTCCCCGTTTCCTTGGGGTCCCGCAGTTCGGACATTTTGATCATCCGCAAAATCATGGCCCGTGTGGCATAGGCCCGCTGTAAAACCGTGGTGGCGTTGGAGGCAAAGTGGGTAATAAGAAATTCATCCTCCAGGGAAAAAGGAACGGCGTTCCCCTGTTCATCCTTGGCGTTGATAACCTGAATAACCCCCATAAGCCTTGAATCAGCCGTAACCAGGGGAATGGTAAGGGTAGATATGGTTTTGTAGCCGGAAATGAGATCATAGCTGGAATTAAACGAATAGGGAGCCGTACCGGGGATACGGTACATATCGGGCACGTTGATAAGCCTCTGCGTCAGGGCGCAGTACCCCGATACGGATTTTTCATCAATCGGAACGGAAAATACCGAGTAGATCATCTTTTGACCCGCCGGAAGACTCCTTTGCATCGTATCGTTTTGGGCGTATTTGATGACCAGCTTTTCCACGTCAATGCCCAGGTTTCTGTTCCGTTCCACCACGTATATTGATCCCGCATCGGCATGGACCACCTTCCGGGCTTCCTGCAGGATTCGCTCCAAAAGCAAATCCACATCCTGGATATGGTTCAACTCCGAATCAAGACTCAGAATTGATCTAAAATCTGTTCCTGATGCTGCCATGAAAAATCCTGCTTAGACCCGGAGACAGCGGCTATTCTTTGCGGCCCGTGCATTTAATTATATGATATCCGAACTGTGTCTGAACCACATCCCCCACCGATCCGGGGGAGAGGCGCTTAACCGCCGATTCAAAAGGAGCCGCCATCTTTCCGGGCCCAAACCAGCCCAGATCCCCGCCTTTGGACTTTGAAGGGCAGGTAGAAAATTCCCGTGCCAGGGACTCAAGGGGGGTCCCCTGCTTTATCCGGCGCAAAAGGTCCTCCGCCAAGGACCGGTCCTTAACCAAAATATGACTTGCCCGCCATTCCATAATCACACTCCGCCGCTATTCTACCTGAATTACCGGAGGAGAAACAAGTAAACACCGATGCCCTCAGCAATTCTCATTTTAACCATTCTAAAACGAAAAGGCGCCGATAAGAACCTTACCTTTGACCATTTTTAGGTTGAACGGTCGTTTTTTTTTTTTTGAATTCTGAATTGCTGGATGCCCTGGTGAAACCGGGGGGAGTTACCGGAGGCTGCGGGTCTACAGGCGGGAGGCCGGGTTTTCCGCCTTCCACCGGTCTATAAAATGCTCGTAGGCGGCGATTGTGGCGGCCATAGTAATATCCTGGACATCCCCCCTGCCGTACCAGTCCGCCCCGTCCATGACGTACAGGTGCCGTAATACCCCCTCCAGGTCCTCCGCGGTGCAACGGGGATCGGATTGGCGGCGGCGTTCAAGTCCCCGGATCTCCTGTTCGAAGATCTCTTCGTATTTTTTATCCCGCCATTCAATCGAAGCTGCCATCCGTATCCTCCTCGTAGGTGATCCTGCGGACCAGTTCCCGGCCGTAGGCGGGCAAGAGCAGATTCCCGGCGCGGAACAGGGCGGTTTCCCGCCGGAGTACCCAGTTTCCCCTGGAATCATATTCGTAATCGTAGCGGAAATCCACCGGGGAGGGATCTGTTTCATCGTCAGCTGCCCCCAGGTCCCGCAGCCTGACCAGGCGGCCCCCTTCGTCCCATTGGAAACCGTAATTCCGGGTTCCGCTGGTCCAGTAGCGGGGCCGCCCTGCCGGACCGTAAACGGCGGAAAACGGCCCCGGTCCCCCGGAATACTCCGAAAGGTTTCCCCCGCTTTCACGGTGAAAAACGGCGGAAACCAGCGGGCGGAGTCCTCCGTTTTCCCCGCCGTTTTCGGAACCTTCTATGCCGAGAATGATCCAGGGGAAAGGCCCGCCGGGGTTCTGCGGGACGGAGGGGTCCGCAGGGGCCGCCGGCCCGGTACGGCTTGTAAAATAGGCGGAAAAATTCCCCCGGGAATCAAACCAAGTTTCGGTGATCTCGTGAATTCCCCCGCTTAACAGGACCCTATAAAAGCGGTCCCCGTATTCTACCCTGGCGCCGGAGGCTTTTTCACTCTGCGGGAAATAAGGGGGATCAAAGCGGATGGCAAGGGAACCGGCCGGAGATTCGGCGGACCCGGTTCCTGCCGGCAGGCCGGCGGCAGTTTCCACCGGGGCTTGTACCGGGCCGTCCGCGCCGGGAATTTCAATGTCAATGCCGGAAAGACCGCCCCCCTCGTCATAGCGGCAGTGGACCTGGACAAATACGGGATTACCGGCAGGATCCTCCGGCGGAGAATCGGGCCGGGCGCCGGATAAGGCGATGGGCAGGGGAAAATCCGTCAGGCGGCCCCCGGACCACTCCAGGCGGTAACGTTCCAGGATGCCGGGCAAGGCCCCCGCGTCCAGTTCGATACGGGCGGCCCCCGGCGGTGCAAAGGCGTCGGGGGGAATTTCAAGGGGCCAGTCCGGCCGCCAACAGCCCGCCCCGGTCTGGACGGCCTCCAGTACCAGGCTCAGGGGAAAAGGGACCCCCTCCCCCGGCGGAACCTGGGCCCCGCAGGGAAGGGCCAGCAGGACAAAGACAAACAGCGATCCCCGGCGAATATTCATACTGTAAAATTACCGCCGCCGCAGGGCGGGCCGTTTTTTCAGGACCCATTGGGGGAACCAGCCCAAGACCAGGGCAACCGGCAGGAACAGGGCCTGGGTTACCTGATTCTGCTGGTAAAAGAAGGGCAGGAGTTTTACCGGCATGGTCAGAAAACAGAGAATTCCCGCGGCGGTCCAGAAACACTTCAAAAGGAATTCCGGCCGCGCCCGTTTTTCCGCATTCCGGGCGGCAGCAACACGGATACCCCAGACCGCAACGGCAAACCAGAGGGGATTAACGAACAGCACGTTGATGTTATGCCAGGTATAATCGTGGTCGGTAAAAAAGGTCATGAAAAACAGCACCGTCCCGGCGATGCCGAAAAAAAGTCCCAAAAGGGCCTGAACTGCGCCCCAGAGAACCCCGCCGGGGCCGGGGCGCTTTTTCCTGTAAAACTGCAGGCACACCAGAAAGGCGGCGACGGCCAGGCCCAGGGCCAGTTCCCGGATCCACTGGCGGCGGGGCCGTTCCAGCACCGGCGGGCGGTTCACGGCCCGGTTGAGAATTTCAACATCCGACACCAGCTTCCGCTCTACCCCCCGGACATCGGTATAGGAAAAATCCAGGATATAATTTCCGATAGCCTGGGGCAGGAACATTTCCTCCCAGGCGGTAATGGGTACGTCAATATCCTGGCCCATAAGGAAGTTGAGGAGCCAGTCCATAAACGGGGAAAACCAGGTATGCCGCCTTACCTGCTGTCGTAATGTAAAGGGACTGGGGGCCTCGCCAAAGGCTTCCCGGAACTGCCCCGCGGTGGCAAGGTCCAAAATGTCCCGAATCCGGGTGGCGCAGTTATCCTTAAAGTGGTGGTAATAGTAATTCCGGTTTTCCGGAAGTACGTTATGTTCCGCAAAACGCCGGACTTCCTCCCTGGTTTCCGGGGGAAGGTCCAGGGTATACAGGGTAATGTCCCGGTTGGTCACGGTGTACACCCGGTAATTCAGTTCCGCCGGGGAAACGCCGCAGCGGTACAAGAGCCGTCCCATAGCAAAATTTAAGTAGAAATTTTCACTTTCAAATGAAAAGATGCCGTAATCGTAGAACCGGGACTGGCCGAGGAGGGAATCTTCGATAACCAACGCGATGTGCCCCCACCAGAAGTACAGTTCATCTCCGGGGCCCATGACGGCCACCTTGACGGTCAGATACTCCCCCCTGGCTTCCAGTTCCGAAACTCCGGCGGAAGGTTCCTGGGCCCCCGAACCGGCGGGGGAAGCAAGAAGCGCCATCGCAAGAATCAGAAAAACAAAACGCCGCTCCGGGGGAAAAGGCTTACCCATTCGTTTATTTTGTACTTTTTACCCCTGGTTTGCAATAGAGGCTTTCCCAAAACTTCAGTTTTTGGGAAAGCTACCCTGATTTTAATAGAAAAAGCGGGTTTTAGACCGCTTTTTCGGAAGCCAATCCCAAAACTAACCGAGTTTTGGGATTGGCT
>JAIRXT010000170.1 GCA_031268125.1 Treponema sp.
ATGACCAGCACCTTCTTGCTGCCCTTTGCCATCGGCGCCTGCGCCACTGCCGGGCACATGGAAGATGCCTTTGGTATCGTGGCCATAGTCGCCATGACCCCCCTGGTGGTTGTCCAGCTATTGGGTCTGGTGTACGGCCACAAGATGAAGACTGTGGCGGAACAGGCGCTGCCGGGTATCAGGCCGGAAGAACTGGGGGATATTACGCTGTTTGACGAGGTGCCCTCCAATGGCTAAAAAACCAGGATTCTTCAAACTGTCCAATACTGCCCTTGGCAAGCTTATCCCCCGGCTGCGGGGTTCCGAGCGGGGGAATTCCCATCTTTCGGATTCTAAATCACAGTCCCGGCTTAAACTGGTGATTTTTATCATCGACTGGAATAAATCCCATTTGTTGTCTGAAGTTTTTGATCAGGAGCATGTCCGGTTCCACTTTATCAGCAAGGGCCGGGGAACTGCGCGTTCGGAGGTGTTGGACCTTCTGGGGATCGGCGCCGACGACAAGGCAGTGGTAATCTGCCTGGAACAGGAGATTTTTGCCCCGGTACTGTTGAAGGAGGTCCGCCAAAAGGTAGGCCGCCACAGTCCGGGAGCGGGGATTGCCTTTTCAATCCCCCTTTCGGGAATCAACACTCCGGTACTCCGGGTTTTTAAGGAAAGTATTTTGAAAAACGAGAAAATAAGCCCCGCCCAGGAGGGAAAACCCATGAAGACTGAGATTAATAACGACCTTATTATTTCTGTAATAAATCAGGGTTATAGTGATGAATTTATGACGGCCGCCCGTGAAGCGGGAGCCTCCGGCGGCACGGTGATCAACGCCCGGGGGCTTGCCCATTCCGGTCCGGTCAAGTTCTTTGGGGTCTCCGTCCAGGACGAAAAAGAAATTGTACTGATCCTTTCCAACCGGGAGAAAAAAGTCCCCATCATGCAGGCCGTAAGCCGGGCATGCGGTATCGCTACCAAGGCCGGGGGAATTATCTTTTCCCTGCCGGTGGATCAGGTTGTGGGCATGTCTTTTGATTAGGGAAAACCGCTCTTAGGGTTGTATTTTTTTCCGGATTCTTCAAGATTTATCCTCTTTATTCAATTATTTTTTGTTTAATACTTAATCTTCGACAAGACGAGGCCTGTATTGGACGTATTATACTTGTAAAAGGCACGCAGCGGAGTGCGGCGGACGCCTTATTTGGAATTGCCATCCGTGATGATGGTGTTGATTATCCATGAGGAGGATAAAACATGAGGAAAACCATATATGGTTTTGTTGTTATTTTGGCGGGTTTGTTCGTTTCTTCTTGTAAGACTACGGGAAATACCAGTGTTGTCGATGCTGCGCCTGTCCCGGCGGCCCCGGCGGTCCCGGAACACCCCGAAGGCCGGGCACTGGAACATATCTACAACCAGTATGAGTCCGAGGTTATTCTGACGGGGGCAAAGGAATACGTGGTAGTTAGGGGCGATACGCTTTCAAGGATTGCCCGGGACAGCTACGGGACAGGTCTCAATGCCTATTACTTCCCCCTTATCATTGCGGCTTCCAAGGGAAGCGCCAATATTTTTGATCCCGATGAAATTGAAGTAGGCATGGTGCTTATCATTCCCGATCTTCAAGAAAATCTGAGCGATCCCAGCGCCCATAATAACCTGAAGAGCCTGATTTGGGACGTGGCGGAATTTTATTCCAGAAAAGAAAGCCCCCAAAGCGCAAGGCTTCATGAAGGATTGGTAAAACTGTACGATACCTTGTAATATCCATTTATAGACCGGATGATGCCGGTCTGCCAAAGCAAACCCAAGGAGAATCGTTATGGATAAACGCAGGTACTTTTTTACTTCCGAATCGGTAGGTGAGGGGCATCCCGACAAACTCTGCGATCAAATTTCAGACGCCATATTGGACGCCTGTATCGGGGCCGATCCCCAAAGCAGGGTAGCCTGCGAAACTTTCGCTTCGACATCGTTGGTACTTGTTGGCGGAGAAATCACCACGAAAACATTTGTGGATTTTCAGAAAGTAGTACGGGAAGTGGCCGGGAATATCGGTTACACGGACCCCAGCTATGGCCTGGACTGCCATTCCATGGCGGTATTGGATATGATCCACAGCCAATCCCCCGACATTAGCCAGGGGGTCTCCGGCACCGGGCTGGAGCGCTACAAGGGGCAGCAGGGCGCCGGGGATCAGGGTATGATGTTCGGGTTTGCCTGTAATGAAACCCCGGAACTGATGCCCCTGCCCATTAGTCTGGCCCATAAAATCCTTATCAGGGCTACCGAAGTACGGAAAAACGGCACTATCAATTGGCTGCGGCCCGATGCCAAGAGTCAGGTAACCGTGGAGTACGAGGGGCACAAGCCGATCCGGGTGGATGCGGTGGTGGTGTCCCATCAGCACGATCCCGATGTTTCCTACAAGGATATTGAGAGCGGAATAATCGAGGAGATTATAAAACCCGTTTTGGGGTCTACCGGTCTTTTGGATGCGGGAACCAAGTACTATATCAATCCTACCGGCCGTTTTGTGGTGGGCGGGCCCTTTGGGGACACGGGGCTTACGGGCCGTAAGATTATCGTGGATACCTACGGCGGTATGGGCCGGCACGGGGGCGGCGCTTTTTCCGGCAAAGACCCCACGAAGGTGGATCGTTCCGCCGCCTACGCCGCCCGGCATGTCGCCAAAAATGTGGTTGCCGCTAAACTGGCTGAACGCTGTGAGGTGGAACTGGCCTATGCTATCGGGGTTCCCTTCCCCGTATCGGTGATGGTGGATACCTTTGGTACTGCGGTTGTTCCGGAGCAGCAGATTGAGGCGGCGGTTAAGGAGATTTTTGATCTTACCCCTGCGGGGATTATCTCCGCCCTGGACCTTCGCCGGCCTATCTACCGGGAAACCGCGTCTTACGGTCATTTTGGCCGGAGCGGATTCCCCTGGGAATCTACCGCAGTGGCGGAAAAGCTTGTAAAGGCCCTGGGCTAAGTGCTTCATGATCTAAAGGAGCGATACGTTTGAAAAGAACATTGACGGGAGCGGCGGTTCTGCTGATGATAACCGCCTGTGCAGGCCAACAGGCGGCGCTTAGTTTTGACCAGGTCCTGGGAAAGGAATGGAAGCTGACCGGAATAAGGGTTGAAAATGTGAGTACCGGTTATAGCCGGGCCGGGCTGGGTGTTGATTTTTCCAACTCTTATACGCTGATATTCCAGGATGGGATGATTGGGGGGCGGGCCGCCCCGAATAGTTATCGCGGTCCTTTTGTGCTGACCGAAAATCAGGGCATTAGTTTTGACAAACTGGCTGCGACTCTTATGGCCGTCCTGGGAGAACCGGGGGGACTCAGCGAGGGTGAGTACTTTGACTACCTTGAAGAGGTCTATCGCTGGGACATAAAGGGCGGCAAGTTGGAACTTTATACCAAAAATAACGAAGGGAAAGCCGGCGTCCTGGTGTTTTCCGAATAGTTTCACGTGAAACATTTCTAAGGAAGCGCTGATTTATTCACATTTGAATAAGTCAGCGCTATTTTAATGTGTAAACGCTCAATCTGCTCTATTCTACATTTCTGCGTAATTGTTTCACGTGAAACATTGGGGTCGGTCGAGCAGCAATTCTCATTTTAACCATTCCAAAACGAAAAGGCGCCGGTAACATCTCCTTGGGGTCCTGTCTGGGGGAAAAATCAGGGGCCCCTTCCCCTTGCTTTTCCCCCAGACACCCCGCCCGGCTTTGGCAGGGCGCCTTTTCATCTCTTCCCAAACTGAAAATTGCCGGCTTATCAAGGGGTTTTCAAGGTAAAAAAATGGTCAAACGGCTGCCGGTTCACTTTGTTGTGTTCAACCAGCCTTTATACCACAGTCCGATACCAGCCCGGATACGTCCTTCGTAAAAACCTTTTGACAAAATCATAAAATCGATATACAAAGTAAACATGATAAAGGCACTAAAATTATCATGTAAATATAATATTTATCGCTTATGATGCATATTATTTTGAAACATCATATAGATTAAATTTACCCTTATTAACATTGGATGGGCAAATGAAAAATAATGGGAAAGATACGAAAATAAATATTCTGGAGGTATAAGATGAAAATATTTAAATATTCGGAAGCGCGGCAGAATTTCTCAACGGTCTTAAACACTGCATTAAAAGAAGAGGTAATAATCACACGAAAAGACGGAAACCAATTTAAACTGGTTCCCATAAAGAAAAAACAAAAAAAATCACCCTTCGATATTGAAGGGATAGATACAGATATTACAACAAAAGAAATAGTAGATGTAATAAGAGAATGCAGGGAAGGAAGCGATTATTTCAAGGATAAATATCATTAAA
>JAIRXT010000172.1 GCA_031268125.1 Treponema sp.
CAGGGCATCCACGCGGTTCTGGACGGCTCCAACCTGGACGACCTGGGGGATTACCGGCCGGGCCTCAAGGCCCTGGAAGAACTGCACATCATAAGCCCCCTGCGGGAGGCGGGCATGACCAAGGACGATATCCGCCAACTCTCCCGGCGCTTCGATCTGCCCACCTGGGACAAACCCGCCTTTGCCTGTCTTGCCTCCCGGATTCCCTACGGGGAACGGATCGACAAGGACAAGCTGGCCCGTATCGAAAAGGCGGAAGACGCCCTCCGGGCCGCCGGGTTCCGCCAGTTCCGGGTCCGGTCCCACGGGGACATTGCCCGTATCGAAGTAGCCCCCGGGGAACGGCGCCGGTTTTTTGACGAACAAACCCTGGATTCCATCTCCCGTTCCCTAAAATGCTGCGGCTTTTTGTACGTCGCCTTTGAACTGGAAGGCTACACGATGGGTAACATGAACCGGATCCTGGCGAAGGCCGGGGCCTGACCTTATCATGGAACCCAAACAGGGGGGAACCGTCCCCAATAGCCTCCCGGAGGATGTGGCCGTCATCGACAGCGGCCGTTCCGGGCGTACCGGTTACCCGGAAGTGGTGTACTGCCGGGGGAAAACCACCGCCCAGGCGGAAGCTATTATCGTCAGGATGAGGGAAGAACAGATACCGGTCCTGGGGACCAGGACCCGGCCTGCCCTGGCAAAACGGATTCTGGCCCGTTTCCCCGATGCCGAATACGATACCCTGGGGCAAACCCTGACCATAGGCCGCTTTTGCGCCCCGGAAGACCGCCGGGGCCTGGTGGTCGTAGTAACCGCCGGGACTTCGGACCTGCCGGCCGCCCGGGAAGCGGCGGTAACGGCCGAATTTTTCGGCAGTAACATCGCCCTGATAAACGATGTGGGAGTTGCCGGAATCCACCGGCTCTTTGCCCGGCTCCCGGAGATCCGCAAGGCCCGGGTAGTAATCGCCGCGGCGGGCATGGAAGGGGCCCTGGCAGGGGTTATCGCGGGCCTTGTGTCCGTCCCCGTCATTGCCCTGCCCACCAGCATCGGCTACGGCGCTTCCTTTGGCGGGCTTTCCGCCCTGCTGGGAATGCTCAATTCCTGCGCCCCCGGCATATCGGTCGTCAATATCGACAACGGCTTCGGCGCCGGATACCAGGCCAATCTGATCAACCGCCGCTAGCAGACTGCTCCCGCGGGAGCCGCTGGGGGACACTAGAGTTGTTCAATAACTTCAGTTTTGGAATTGCTGTTTTTTGTAATTCGAACCTTAACAGATTTTCTCAAACACGCTAAAGTTATGGAGGAAATTCTAAATTCTTGGCTTTTCTTGCGTTGTTGTTCTTCCCAATTTTTAGGGGGTCTATTATAACACATTGGTCAAACGGGATACCGGGCATCGCCCTGTCGCTGCTCGTTACCCTTACCGGCTGCCCTGTGGTAACACAGACACCTTCAAACGGCGCTCCGCCTGCGAAGCCGGTGGTGATAGCACCCGAACCGGTAATTCCCCCTTCTCCTCCCGGTCCCTTCGAGCCTGTTAAAACAGCAATCCCCGCCTTTTTCTACCTGGACGGGGAGACGCCCACGATGAAGGATAGGGGCCGGACGGGCTTTATGGTCGCCAACATGGCGGAGGCCGGGGATCTGGCGATTGTGTCCGAAGACCTGGGGGACCACCCCATCGTGTATTTCTACGGTATTGAAGACGTCTCCCGTGTAGAGATTCACTTTGACCAGAGCGCCGGTTTTCCGTCCTGTTTTGTGATCCGGCAGGGGGAAGGCCCGGATGTCGTGGGTACTTTAAGCCCGTATGACGGGGAGACCGAGACCTTCTCCCTTACCGTTAACGAGGGTTTTGAGACCTACGACGGCCTGGTATTAAATGCGAGCCTGTTCGACGCATATCCTGATAAGGGGGACTTAAACGACAGCCAGTATCTTAGGGTAAAGAACATCATTACATCGCTGGCGCTGTGGACGGCTATTGCGTACCAAACCCAGGAAGCTGATCCTGCCGTTGCCGGAGAGTCGGTTGGCGAGGCGGCTGTTGCATCTGCCGTTGAGGCGGTTGCCTGTCCGCCAGCGATGCTTGTCATGACCAGCGCCGCGGCTGTTATCCCGCTTATGGTAACTCCGGTGCAGGTTGTAGCCGCGTCCGTTGCCGCAGCCCTAGCGGCCGGAATGCCGGAGTCGCTGCCGCCGGAGGGGGCGCTTGTAACTGCGGGCGATACAGGCCCCGCGGGCGGCATTCTGGCGTTCAGGCTGGAAGAGGCGGATGGCAGCTACTCCTGGCTTGAAGCGGCGCCGAATGATATTGGCCCGGCCCGGATGCGGAACGGCGAGGCAGTGAACATGTGCGACGCATATTCCGTTACCGCAGGCGGTACAAAGATAACCGGCTGGCTCCTGCCGAATTATGGAGAACTGGGACTGGTGTATGACCTCTATAAAAAGGGAAAGATAGAATGTCAGCCTGAAATTTACTGGTCGTCTAAACAGGCAAAGAGTGTGAATGGCAGCACATACTATATCTCTGTCGATTTTTT
>JAIRXT010000260.1 GCA_031268125.1 Treponema sp.
TCCGGCAGCGGGGAAGAGCAGGGGAGGGCGGTTTCCGGCCGGGGGAAGGCGTCCTTCGGGGCCGGCGTCCCCGCGGGGGTCTGCCATAGCTGGACCGAGGACGGCCGCTGTGTAAGCCTCCTCAAGGTCCTTTTTTCCAATAGCTGCCGTTTTGACTGCGCCTATTGCGTGAACCGGGCTTCCGCCGATGTTCCCCGCAGTTCGTTCACCGTAAACGAACTGGTGGAGCTGACCTGCCAGTTTTACCGGCGGAACTACATCGAGGGGCTGTTTCTTTCGTCGGGAATCTTCGCGGACCCGGATATCGTCATGGAAAGGCTGATTACGACGGCCCGGACACTCCGCACCCAGGCCGGTTACGGGGGCTACATCCACCTTAAGATCATCCCCGGCGCGGGGGAATCTTCGATCCGGGAGGCCGGCCGCTGGGCGGACCGGCTCAGCGCCAATATCGAACTTCCCACGGAAAAAAGCCTTACCCTGCTGGCGCCGCAGAAATCCGGCAGGCTTATCTTTGGGGCAATGGATAATTTTAGCGCCCTCAACCGCCAGTTCGAGGAAGACCGGCGGCAGGTACGCTTTCTGCCCCAGGGCAGGGGCAGCGCCCCCGTTTTCGCCCCCGCGGGGCAGAGCACCCAGCTTATCGTGGGGGCCAGTACGGAGGATGACCGGCAGATCATCGCCCTTTCCAGCGCGCTGTACCGGAAGTACGCCCTCAGGCGGGTGTACTACTCGGCCTACACCCCCGTGGGGAAGGGGTCCCCCGATCCCTGGGTCCCCCCTTCCGGGAGTCCCGGTGTAAACCTTTCCGAACCGGGACAACGCAGCCCGCCCCGGGCCGTTCTTACCCGGGAACACCGGCTCTACCAGGCGGACTGGCTCCTCCGGTTTTACCACTTCGGCGCCGGGGAGATTCTTGATGAAACGCAGCCCTTCCTGGATTCCCGCATTGATCCCAAGGCCGCCTGGGCCCTCAAACACCTGGACTTCTTCCCCGTGGAGATTAACCGGGCGGACTACGAGACCCTGCTCCGGGTCCCCGGCATCGGCGCCAAGACCGCCCGGCGGATCATCGAAACCCGCCGTTCCGGCAGCCTGAGTTTCGATAAACTCCGCCGCATGGGGGCCGTATTAAAGCGGGCCCGCTACTTCGCAAGCTGTTCCGGCGCCTTTTTGGACCGGCCCGACGACCCCCTCCGTATCCGCCGCATCCTCTCCGGCATTGACGGGGCCGGCCTGCAGCTCCCCCTGTTCGATTTTTAGCAGCAATTCCGAATTCAAAAAAATAACAATTCAACCCAAAAATGGTCAAAGGTACCAGCAGCAGTATAAAACCGTACCGGCAGCCGTTTGACCATTTTTTACCTTAAAAACCCCTTGGATAAGGTAATTCACAATGGGGATAATGGCGAAAAGAGCGCCGAAACAAGCAGCGGGGGGCGGCGGTGGAAAATTTTTTACGGCTCTTTTCGGATTTAGAATTTTGAATTCGGAATTACCGGATTTTTAGCCCCTTGTATTGTTTGCTATAAAAATGTATAGCATACATATTATGCGTGAAGCGGTTTACGACGGAACCCTGGGGGGGCTTTTTGCCCTGCTGGACCGGCTCTGGGCCCTGCCGGAGGAATGCCGGCCCCGGCAAATCGGACGGCGTCCCGTCCCGCAGGCGGATCTTTTTGACGAAGGGGCGGATTCCGCTGCCGGCGAAGGAGCGGTTTCCCGCGGAAGCTCCCCGCCGGAACTCCTTCCCGATCCGGCCGTCCTGGACGGCGCGGCGGGGATTCTGTACCGGGTTTCCGCAGACGCCTATGACGCCCTGGTCTATGCCTGGATGAGCGGTCTTTCCGTGGAGGGGGTGGCCCTGCGCTACGCGCTCCGGGTACTTACCGCGGCAAAAAAAGCCGTTCCGGCGGCCGTCCCCTGGTACGGCCGTGAGGAAGCCCGGCACGGGGCGGCCGTTGCGGCCCGGAACCGGCTGGATGACGATTGCCGGACGGTGCTTGCCCTTGCCTATAAGGTGGCCCATGAAATCGACCGGTTCAGGGGCTTCCTCCGGTTCAATCCCGATGCCCGGGGACGTTACACCGCCCTCTGCGCCCCGGATTACGGGATCCTGCCCGGCCTGGCCCCCCATTTTTCCCGGCGCTTCGGGGATACGCCCTGGGCCGTTATCGACGAAAAGCGGGGCCTCGCCCTGGTCCGGGAAGGGCGGGAACCCCGGATTCTGGTTACCGGGGAAGCCCCTCTTGGGGAGAATTCCCGCCGGGGGTCCCCAAGTCCCGGGCCCCGGGTTCAGGACCCCTGGGAAAAACTCTGGCAGTCCTACCACCGGACCATCAGCATCGGGGGCCGGGAAAACCCCGCGTTGCAGCGCCGGTTCATACCCCTGCGATACCGGGACTACCTGAATGAATTTGACGATCCCCCGGAGGACAGGATTTTTACCCCGCCGTTCCCCGGAAATTGTAACTGAAAACGGAACGAATTGGTTTTATATGAAAAGTCTTTATCCTGTTCAAAAGGCCGGAGCGAAGCTTGCTTACAGAAAAAGGACGGCCGGGTTACAATTGTCTTTGATACGGGGCATTTTCAAAATTCCGTCTTGAAAATACAGGCCCGTGCGTAACGGGACTGTATTTCGTGCCGGGGGAGGATTTCTATGCGATTCCTGGGGGGCTTGTTGTGCGCCCTGTTTCTTACTTCTGTCCCCTTACCTGCCGAAGACGCCGGTTCTTCGGATTCCGTTCTCGTCCTCACCCTTGCCGGCGCAACGGATCGGGCCCTGGAACACAGCATTAATTTGCAAAAGAACCGTATCAGCCTGGAGGAGAAAGAATACGCCTCCAAACACCTTTGGGCGGAGGTTTTCCCCTCTATCAGAGCCTCCGCCGACATCTCCTACCGGACCCCCCTTTTCACCGGCCCCGCCGCCGGGAGCTCTCCGGCGCAGCGGTTCAGTTACGGCACTTCCGTAAGTCTCAGCCTGAATCTCAGCGCGGGAATTCCTTCCCGTATAAAGCTGCTCGGCCTTGCCTATCAGCAGCAGCTTTTGAGTTACGAGGATACCCGGCGGCTTTTGGAAATCGCCACGGCGCAGAGTTTCTACACCCTTGCCGCCGAGCGGGAAAACCTTACCCAGCTTGACGAAACCCTGGGCCTGGCGGAGCGGCAGCTTGAACGGCACCGCGTGGGCCGGGCAAACGGGATGATCAGCGAGATGACGCTGCTCCAGAGTCAGCTTGCGGTGGAGACCGCACGGTACAATCTAAGCAGCGCCCAGGCTTCGTACTCCAACAGCCTGGGGGATTTTCTCAGTTCCCTGGGGCTTTCCCCCGAAACGCCGGTAAGCCTGGAAGGGGAATTTGAGATCCGGCGCATAGAACTGGACCCGGAGGAACTTATCCGGGATTACCTTCCCCGGCGGCCCGATATTGAGCAGCAGCGCCGGGTCATCGAAGAACTGGAATTAACTAAACGGCAAAGAGTTCTGGAAGCGCGGGCCCCGTCGATCGCTTTTTCCTTCAACTGGTCGGGCGGTTCCGGCAACACGGGTATCACGGGTCCTTTTACCGATACTATCAGCGGGACCGCTTCCCTCAGTATTCCTGTCAATTCGTGGATCCCCGGTACAACAGAATCCCAGACTCTCCGGGCCGCGGAAAACAACATCGAAAAGGCCCTGCTGGATCTAAAAAACACCCAGGACGCCGCCGCCGGGCAGATCCGTTCCCTGACGGCGAATCTGCGGAATTCCTGGGAAAGCCTGGAAATCGCCCGGCTGCGGGAACAGATCGCCCGGCGATCCTACGAACTTACCGAGCGGGGCTTTCTAAACGGCACGGTGGAATCCCTTGCCCTGGAAACAAACCGGAACAATCTGGCCGACGCCCGGTTACAGCTTCTGCAAAGCGAAGTCCGGTATCAGAATCTGGTCCTTGATTTGGCCCGGGCCGTCAACGTGGACTGGCGGCAATTAACAAGGAGTGAACCGTGAATAAAATGACAACCCGTGTTGTTTCAATAGTTATCGGCGGCCTGATAGTTTTTTTCGCGGTTCTCATCGGCCTGAACCTGTACTGGGGTATGCGCCGGGGAACTGCCGGTTCCGCTCCGGTCCGGGCGGCCGGCCAGGGCGCGGGCGGAGGAACCGGCGGCGGAAGGCCGGGGGCGGGCGGAATTCCGGGCGGGGGGCAGGGCGGCCCGCCGGCGTCCCCGGCGGGGAGGACTGCCGCCGCGGTCCAGGTAACCGAAGTAACTGCCGGGACCATCGAAAACAACGTGGTAATCAACGGGGACATACTGGCCGCCAGCCAGGTGTCTATCTTCCCGACCGTGGGGGGGAAGCTTACCCAGCTTCGTTACCAGGTAGGGGATTGGGTAAACCGGGGCCAGACCGTTGCTACGGTAGACCCTTCCCGGCCCGGGGAAGAGTATTCGGAGAGCCCGGTGGTGTCCACCATCGGCGGGACCGTCCTTTCGGCGCCGGCCAGCCTGGGGGATACGGTTAGCCCTTCGACAGCGGTTTACGTCATCGGGGATCTGGCGAACCTTGTGGTGGAGACCTTTGTGCCGGAACGTTTTTCCAATACCGCCCGGCGGGGTCTTGAGGCCCTGGTCTCTCTGGAAGCTCTGCCGGGGGAGACCTTCCCGGCAACGGTTCAGGAGGTAAGCCCCGTATTGGATCCCGCGACCCGGACCCTCAGAATCCGGCTCCGGTTTAACCAGCGGGACAGCCGGATTCGGGCGGGGATGTTCGCCACCGTAAGCCTGGTAACCAATGCCCGTGTCGATGTGCCGGTGATCCCCAGGTCGGCAGTGATCAACACCTACGGCTCCTGGATCGTCTTCGTTGTTGACAATTCCAATGTCGCCCGAAGGCGGACCATAACGCCGGGCCTGGAAAACGAAACTTCGATAGAAGTACAAAGCGGTCTTGACCCGGGAGAACGGATCGTATCGGCGGGACAGAACTTCCTCTCCGACGGGGATCCTGTTAGAATTATCGAATGAAAGCGGGTTTCGGGGTCCTGTATCCCGGAAGGGTTATAGCGGAGAAGACTAACATGAGGAGACTACCTTGAATATCGCAGGCTATTCGGTTAAACGGCCGGTTACGATAGTGGTGCTTTACGTTCTGGTTCTGGGCGTTGCCGTTACACTGGTTCCCAATTTGGCGGTAGACCTCTACCCCTCCACGGCCATGCCGGTGCTTTCGGTTTACACCCGGTTTTCCGGCGCCGGGCCGGCGGACGTGGAAAAAAACGTTACCGAGCCCCTTGAACGGGCCCTTGCCGCCTCCCGGGGCCTCACCAGCCTCAGCAGCTATTCCCAGTTTGAATCCAGCAGTATCAACCTGGAATACGCCTACGGGACCGATATGGACAAGGCGATGACCGATGCCCAAACCCTGCTGAACCGCCTGGCCAACTCCCTGCCCGACGGGGTGGACAGTCCCACGGTGCGGCGTTTTGACATGAGCGCCATGCCCATCATGCGGCTTGTGGTCCGGGGCAATTACCCCCCGGATCAACTCCGCCTTTTTGCGGAAGACGAAATTCAGGCCGCCATTGAACGGGTGGACGGAGTTGCCGCGGCGGAGGTAACCGGCGGTACTACCCAGATCGTCAAGGTGGCGGTCTCCCTTAACCGGCTGGCGGCCTTTAATTTAACCCTGGCCGATGTATCCACCGCCCTGCGGGGGCAGAGTATCCTCTCCTCCGGGGGCAGCCTGCTCCGGGGAACCCGGGAATACCAGATTATGACCCAGGAAGAATTGGTAAGCCAGGAACAAATCAAGCGGCTGGCCGTAAAGACAATCGGCATGAATTCCGGCGCCTCCCTGGCGAACCGTTCCCAGGTGGTCCGCCTTGAGGATATCGCCGATGTAAGCCTGAGCTACAACGACAATGCCGCCCGGGTTTATGTAAACGGAGAGAGCGGCGTTTACATCCAGGTAACCGCCGAAAGCGACAGCAATCAGGTAAAGGTGGCCGACCGGGTACAGGCGGCCCTGGCGGGCATCAATGAAACATTGCCCGGGGGTATCACGCTGGAACTCCTGTCCGACAACACCTCGATGATCAGGGCGACCCTAAACCAGGTATACAACAACGCGTTGCAGGGCGCCCTGCTTGCAATGGCGATACTTTTGCTTTTTCTGCGGAACATCAAGGGTACCCTTATTATCGGTTTGTCGATACCCGTCTCCATCCTTCTTACCATCATGTTCATGTCGATCTTCGGCTTTACCCTCAACATGCTTACCATGACCGGCCTTATCATGGGGCTGGGAATGACGGTGGACGCTTCCATCGTCATTCTGGAAAACGTCCATTCCTACCGGGAACGGGGGGCCAAGCCGGATATCGCCGCCATTTTGGGGAGCCGGGAGATGCTCCGGGCGATCATTGCCAGTACCGCCACCACCTTGTGCGTATTTGTCCCCCTTATCATCTACAAAAACAACATCGGACAAATGGGACAGTTGTTCAGCGATTTGATTTTTACCGTGGTCATATCCCTGATCTGTTCGCTGGTAGTGGCCGTAACGCTGGTACCGAGCCTCTGCGGTTCGATTATCAAACTCAACACCCGCAAGCAGAAGCCCCTGCGGAATCCCTTCCTGCGGGCCGTTGATAACGGGATGGAGAAATTCTTCCGGGGCATGGAGAACCGCTACCGGGGAGCCCTTGATTACTGTCTTTCGCACCGTTTTTTGATTGTCGCGCTGGTCCTGGTACTACTGGTTTTTTCCTTCCTCCAGTTCGGCGATGTGGGAATGAACATGTACATGCGTACCCGTACCGATGACAACGTGAATATAACCGTATCCCTTCCCCAAGGCACCACTATTGACGTAACCGAGGAGATCCTTTTCAACCTGGAGGGAATCATCAAGGAAAATGTGCAGGGTTACAACAACATCATTCTTACCGCCCGCCGCGGTAATTCCAACCAGGGTTCCGTTCAGATTATCCTTCCCCCGCCGGTTGAACAAGTAGACACCCCGGATACGATTATTTCTAAACTTACGCCCCTGGTGAATAGTTTTCCCGGCGCCCAGGTGAGCTTCCGGGCCGGGCGGGGCATGGGGAGCAGTTCCGCGGTGGCGATAACCGTAAGCTCCCGGAATTACAACGCAGTAATGGAAACCGCGGAGGACATCCGGCGCGTCATAACCCAGTATCTGCCGGAAATCGAAAATCCCGTGGTGAATATCGAAGAGGGGGCGCCCCAGCTTACGGTGGAGATAGACCGGGACCGGGCTGCGGCCTTGGGCATTTCCCTTGCTTCCATCGCTTCCGAGATCCGCACCGCCATGAACGGTTCCACCGTTACCACCCTGAGCGGCGGGGACAAGCTTATGAATGTGAACGTAATGCTGCGGGATTCCGACCGTCAGGGGCTGCCGAATCTGGACGCCGTGTTTGTACTGAACAGAAACGGCCAGCGGGTCTCCCTTTCCAATGTGGCGCGGATCGAGGAAAACCGGGCGCCTTCGTCTATCCGGCGGGAGAATCAGGCGCGGCTGGTCCGCATTACCGGGGACCTGCCCGCGGGAATCGCCGCCACGGACATGCAGTACCGTCTGGAAGAAACGGTCCGCGAGAATCTTATATCCCGGGAAGATGTCAGCATCCACTACCTGGGGGAGGCCCAGGAAGTCAATTCCTATCTGTGGCGCTTTGTTTTCATCATCGCCGTCGCCATATTCCTGGTCTTCGGCGTTATGGCAAGCCAGTTTGAATCCTTTGTTGATCCCTTAATTATCTTTTTTTCCATACCCCTGCTTTTTATCGGGGTTATCTGGATCTACAAATTTACCGGCCAGGCTATGTCGTTGTTCTCCATCATAGCCATTGTTGCCCTGGTGGGGGTAGTGGTAAACAACGGCATTATTCTGGTGGATTATACTAATATGCTGCGGGCCCGGGGTATGATGGTTCGGGAAGCCTGTCTGGAGGCGGGCAGGAGCCGGCTCCGGCCCATTCTGATGACAAGCCTTACGACGATTCTGGGCATGTTCCCCATCGCCTTTTTCCCCGGTCTTGGGGCGGACAGTATTCAGCCCATCGGCAAGACCTTTGTGGGGGGGCTTACGGCCAGTTCCGTCATGACCCTGTTTGTTATCCCGGTGATGTACTCGCTGCTGAACAGCCGCCACGACAAAAAGTTGAAAAAAGCGGAAAGCCCGCGGCAGCTTGAACGGGAGAACGGAGAGGACATGCTTCAGCTTGCCGCCGGAGGAAAGTAGCGGGGACCGGCCGGTCTAAACTTGACCCACAACAACTGCGGGTTAAGTTTAGATTCTTGTACGGGTGAT
>JAIRXT010000209.1 GCA_031268125.1 Treponema sp.
AGGAGGAATATGATGGGTGAATTGATCCTGGAGTGCAGGAATTTATCCAAGCGTTACGGCGGGAAGACGGCGCTGGACGGCGTTAGTCTGAACCTGGAAGGGGGGCGGATTACCGGCCTCCTGGGCCCCAACGGCAGCGGCAAAACAACGCTGATAAAACTGGCCGCCGGGCTTTTGCAGTGCTCCGGCGGGGAGGCGCTGATTGACGGTAAAAAACCGGGGAAGGAAACCAAGGCGGAGGTTTCTTACCTTTCCGACCGCTTCATCCTGGACGGTGGGATGCGGGTAACGGAGATTCTGTCGTTTTTTGCGGATTTTTACCCGGATTTCCGCCGGGACACAGCGGAGGCCATGCTTGCCAGCCTTGGCGTGGATCCGGGCAAACGCTTCAAGACCCTGTCCAAGGGGAATCGCGAGAAGGTGCAGCTTATCCTGGTAATGGCCCGTAAGGCGCGGCTCTACCTGCTGGACGAACCTATCGGCGGGGTGGACCCGGCGGCCCGGGATTACATCATCAACACGATCATCGGCAACTACAGCGAAGATGCCGCCGTGCTGATCTCCACCCACCTGATTCAGGATGTGGAACAGATACTGGACGATGTGATTTTCCTTAAAGAGGGAAAAGTTGTTTTACAGGGAAGCGCCGACGATATCCGCACGGAAAAAGGCACATCCATCGATGCATTTTTCAGGGAGGTGTTCAAATGTTAGGAAAACTGCTCCGCCATGAATTCAAAGCGCTGCTGCGGTTCATACCGGTACTCTATCTGGCCCTCCTGGGGCTGGCAGTTGCCGCTGGGGTCAGCGGCCGCACTACCGGGAACTGGGGACCAAACGGGCATACATTGAACCTGCTCAAACAAAGCCCGATAATATTGTACAGCATACTGCTCTTTGGACAGTTTGTTGTGAATCTGGGGATAGTAATTCAACGCTTCCGGGACAACTTTTTGAAGGACGAAGGTTATCTGATGTTTACGCTGCCCGTTCCCGAATGGAAGCTTGCCGCGTCCAAAGCGATAGCCGCCCTCTGTGTCTTCCTGTTGACCGGCGCTGCGGCGGTTCTTTCCCTGCTCATATGCGGATTCATTGGCGATTCCGGGAATATGCAGGAAGCACTGTCCGTCCTCTGGGTAAGACTGTCTGCCACGGGTCCTGACCGGGTAATTTTCGGGATCGCAACCGTACTGGTGGGTATTTTTCAGCAGTTGTGCCTTATCTACGCGTCAATGACGGCCAGCCAGCTTGTACCCCGTTTCCGCGGGCTTGTGGGATTCGGCGTGTACGCCGTAGTCATGTTCGTGGTGGAAGAACCCATAACCAGAGCTGTTTTCTCGCTGAACAACAGTCCTGTTGTCATCTTCTTTCTGGAAGCCGCCTTTGCCGCACTCTACCTGTGGTGCGTAAGCTGGCTGCTTAAACATACCTTTAATCTGGAATAGAAAAAGCTGTTAAAACCCGGCTGTTTTTTGAACAGCCCCGGAGTTGCGGGAAACGGCGCTGCGCTTTTAGCCTTCCGCCGTTTCCATGGCAATAGCGGCCCACTGTTTTAACCGTTCCGGCCGGTTACATAGGGTGCTGATATCCTTGAAGATAAATTCCAGGGGGCAGCCGCGGCGGCTGCAGATTTCCCTGGTGGTCCGCAGGTCCCCGCGGACAAGGTCCTGGTCAAAGGATGTCCCGGCGATAAACGCCGGGTTAGGCTTATTGGAAAACACGTAATCTTTCCCAATTTCCTCCGCCCCCCGTTCCTTGTTGGCCCAGGGGCTCATGGAGATTTTGCGAAGATGGGGGATCTTCCGTACTTCCTTCATCTTCCCGTCCAGAGGATCGCAGCAGCCGTAATACACCAGGCCGAAACGTTCAAAGATAGGTTTCATATATTCGATCTCGTACTCCTCGAACATGGCCGGGGATACGGCGGCGAACATCTGGGCCAGGCCGAACATCCAGATATCCCTGGTCCGGGGTTTCGCGGGATCAAAGCCCGGGGCGGGGAGATCCTCGGTAAAGGCGCCGGTACAGTGAATCAGGGCCTGGCTGTGGCAGAGGAGGCCCTGTTCTTCAAGCTGATCCAGCATGACGATGTAGCCGCCGGCCATACGTTTAGCCAGGGCATGCATCATATCGGGATTGTCCACCAGGCCGTACAGGGCGCCCTCCACGCTCATCCACTGGGCTATGGGATCCCAAAGCGAAAGGTAGGGATCGCAGCCCTCCTCCCGCAGGGGCATAAGGCCGTCAAAAAGCCAGGAGGCAAATTCCATGCGGCGTTTTGTTTCCGCCTTGTCATGGGTAACCACCGGCATTTTTATTTTGGTCATCACATCATCCACGGAGTTAAACTGGTTTTCAAACTTGTGGCTTACTACATCATTGCTTTCGAAGGCGGCAAGGGTGTGTTCCTTTACCGACATGCCGAAGGCGCTGTTCCGTACCGCCTTGGGTACTTTGATGAACGATTCCACCACCATGTCCACGGGGAAGTATTCCCATTGTAAAAGGATACGGCGCAGGTTCTGTTCATAGGCCCGGCATTCGTCGTTTTCGCATCTCAGGGTCAGTTTGTCTTCGATATTCATTTCGTTCCAGCATACCTGATCGATGGTTACCATGGGCCGTTCCGGTTCAAGGCCGTTGAGTTTGCGCCAGAGCCGGCGCTTTTCTTCCTGCACGGGCAGGGCCGCAATCTCCGCTACCCGGGCCGCCAGTTCCCGTAAGATTATCCGGTCTGTTTCATGTTCCATGTTTGCCTCCTGTGGATTTCATGTGTGGATAGTAACGGTACTTTTCCAGCGCTGCGATGGCGGCTTCGATTATCTCAAGGCTCACGTCAGACCCCAGTTCCAGGTTGATGCCCAGGCCGCCCTGGGGCAGGTACAGCGCCTCCACACATTCCCTGATGTGCGCTTCGATTGACGCGGGAGTTGCGAAGGGCAGCATCTGGCGGTCCAGATCCAGGTTGATGGGTATTTTCCCCCTGCATACCTGGACCAGATTTTCCAGCCCGTTGGCCCGGTATTGGGGGTTGATCATGTTGACCCCTGTTTCCTGCAGGTCGGGCATGATCTCCCAAATACAGCCGTCGGTATGCATGTAGATCAGTTTCCCCGCGGCATGGGCTTTTTTGTACAGGGCGCTGAAACAGGGCTTCATGTAGGTGATCCACTTGTCCCGCCCTATGGCAAGGCCCTTCTGCATACCAAGGTCATCACCGAAATACTGAACGGGTCCCGGATTCTTTGCGATCGCAACATCCAATTGCAGCATATTGTATTCAAGAACCTTGTCGATAAGCATCTGTAATTCCGGCGGTTCTTCGGCAAAGTCGAACATGGCCTCTTCAAAGCCCCTCAGGTCGAGGAGCCGCAGGTACATGAAGCCGTGGGGCATCCTCCCGGTTCTGTCGCCGGGAATCTTCAGCGTCCTGATTTCTTCCCTGGTTTTAACCGGGTGGCCGGTAACGATGGATTCCATCCCCTCCTGAATATTGCTCCACACACAGCCCCATTCATCGGCAAACTCCCCCTCGTGGTACGATGCCGGGGTAAAGGCGTCGTAGTTGTACCGCTCGCTTATATCGCCGAAAAACTGGGGGTACCGGGCGGTAATATCCTTGATTTCCCGGGGATGTTTTTTCCACAGCGCCGGCAGCATGCCGATGCTCACCGGAATCGTCTCCGGGGACTGCCAGGTCATCGCCTGTACCAGCAGATCGGTATAGCTCATAATAAACCTCCCAAAGCGCAGCGGTGAAAAAGTTTAGCATTTTAACGCTCCGGTAGTAATCCACCCGCCTTGCGCCATAATTAAAATCTACATGGCCGGCAAAAAGTGCCGGAAGAAACCCTTGAACCACGATACAGGAAATGAAAGGCTTTGCGGCAAAGACTATTCGGCAAAAATTCCTGTGAGGTTTATTTCGCAGCCGGGAAGAATGGTTACCGGGGCGGTTTGGGATTCGTCATAGATGGAAACCCGGTACTCGTTATCTTGAAGTACGCAGGCATGGATTGTTTTTGCTTCGGGGTCCGCAATCCAGTATTCCCGCACCCCCGCCTGGAGGTATTTGCGGAATTTAATCAGCATATCCCTTTGGGCAGTGGAAGGGGAAAGGATCTCGATAATCAGGTCCGGTGGGCCGTTACAGCCCCGGTCATCTAGTTTTGATCGATCACAGACTACCACAATATCGGGTTCCAGAACGGTATCATCGCTTTTGTCTTTTTGAGGAAAAAGCCGGACGCCGAAGGGGGCGGCGTAGACCTTGCAGGGTTTCCCTTCCAGAAAATTTCCTATTTTCAAAACAAGATTTCTACTGATCTCCTGGTGCAGCCGCAACGGGGGGGCCATCATAAAAACATCGCCGTCAATTATTTCGGCCCTGACATCCTCGTCCCAGCCGAGATAATTGGCGTAAGTATACCGGGTATCCGGGGATTTTTTTTCAACCGGTGTCATGATACATCCCTCTATTATCAATCATAGAATAAAAACGGGGATTTTTCAATCCCTTGTTGCAGCAATTCTCATTTTAATCATTGCAAAACGAAAAGGCGCCGGTAAAATTTTCCAGGGGTCCTGTCAGGGGGGAAAACAGGGGCCCCTCCCCCTCGTTTTTCTCCCTTTTCGCTTTCGCGAAACTGGACCCCGTCCGGCTTTTGCAGGGCGCCTTTTCATCTCTTCCTAACATGAGAACTGCTGCCCTTCCT
>JAIRXT010000202.1 GCA_031268125.1 Treponema sp.
CTGCGCTTGACAGGGGAGGCCGGTCATGCCAAGATCGGGCCAAGTCTGAAAAACGGGCCCCGGGATTGGCGAATCACGGGGCCCCTTCCAATACCGGAAAACAAGCGAGGAGCCGTGAATATCGAGGATTTAAGGGAAACCGCCGCCCTGGCACACCTGAATTTGGATGAACAAGAGCTTTCCGGCGCTTTTCCCGCCTTTGAGGAGATGCTGGGGTTTTTTGCCGCCATGCAGGCGGCGGACCGGGACCTTCCGCCGGCAGCGGGGCCGGAGGCGGGTATTTCCGCCGTTGCCCAGGCCCTCCCTTCCGGCCGGTTCCGCAGCGACGGGGAGGCAAAGGGCGGCGGGGAGGACATTGAACAGATGCTGGACAGCGCCGGGGAGCGGGACGGCCGTTTTATCGTGGTGCCCAACGTCCTGTAGGGGGGCCGTAAATCTGCAAAATGGAGAAGCCCGGCGGAAACCCCATGAAAATTCAAAGCGAGGAACCCATGTCATTCAAAGCGCCCCAGGATTACCTGCCCTATGTTGCCGAATGGGAGGAAAAAATCGGGGCTTTTATCGAATTTGACCCCTGCCGGGCCGCCCTCCCCGAAAGTCCGGCCCGCCGGGCGGACGGCGGCCCGCCCCGGACAAACCTTGAGGGCCTGCCTTTCGCCGTCAAGGACAACATCGCCGTCAGGGGCTTTTCCCTAAGCTGCGGCTCCAGGCTGCTGGAACAGCTCAGGGCCCCCTACACGGCCACCGCGGTAGAAAAACTGCTTGAAAGCGGGGCCGTGCCGGTGGGAAAGACCAACCAGGACGAGTTCGGCATGGGCTCCTCCACCGATAATTCCGGCATCAAGCGGACCAACAACCCCTGGGACCCGGAACGGGTGCCCGGCGGTTCCTCCGGGGGATCGGCGGCGGCGGTGGCGGCGGGGCTGGTGCCCTTCGCCCTGGGCTCCGACACCGGAGGTTCCGTGCGGCAGCCGGCGGCCTTCTGCGGGGTAGTGGGCCTTAAGCCCAGCTACGGGGCGGTATCCCGCTACGGCCTGGTGGCCTACGCCTCCAGCCTGGAGGGGATCGGCATCCTTTCCGATTCGGTCCGACGCTGCCGGGAGGTGTTCGGCGTCATCCGCGGGGCGGACCCCTTGGACCAGACCAGCCGGGACGCGCCGGAGGGGGCCCCGCCCCTTTCAAAACCTCCCCGGGCCCAGACCATCGGGGTCCTCTCCCCGGAGGCGGTGGCCAGGGCCGTCGCGGAAATGGTAAACGGGGAAACGGGGGGTTCCGCCCTGGAAACCGCCGCCCAGGCGGCGGAACTGGAACCGGAGGTGCGCCGGGCCTTTGAGGCCGCCAGGGCGGGATTCGTAAAACTGGGCTACACCCTGAACGAAGTGGAACTGCCCAGCCTGAAATACGGAGTCCCCGCGTACTACACCATCGCCACCGCGGAGGCCAGCGCCAACCTGGCCCGCTTCGACGGGGTCCGCTACGGCGCCCGGCCCGAATGGGCGGAAAACCCCGGCGACCTTATCGACAAAACCCGGGAGGCGGGCTTTGGACCGGAGGTAAAACTCCGGATCCTCCTGGGGACCTTCGTGCTGAGATCGGGGTTTCAGGACCGGTACTACCTGCGGGCCCAGCGGATCCGGGCGGGAATCCGCCGGGACTTCGAAGCCCTGCTGGGGGACGGCGAATACCGGGACGGCGGGAAGCCCCCCTGCGATGCGATACTCCTCCCCGTGTTCCCCACCAGGGCTTTCGGCCGGGGCGCCGCGTCCCTTTCCCCCTTTGCCCAAAAGGCAGCGGACCTTTACACCTGCTGCGCCAACCTGGCGGGACTTCCCGCCCTGTCCTTCCCCGCTTCCGTAGAGGGAGGACTTCCCGCGGGGGTTCAGCTTATCGGCCGGGCCTTTGCGGAGGGGACCCTCCTGGACATTGCCGGGGACTGGGAGCAGGAACACCCGGCCCCCCATCCTTCCGGCTACCGGTCTTTCTGGAGTTAAGCATGTACCAGTCATTCATCGGCCTTGAGGTTCATATCCACCTCTTAACCAAAACCAAGGTATTCTGCGGCTGCCGCTCGGCCTTCGGGGACGAGCCCAACACCAACGTATGCCCCGTGTGCATGGGCTATCCGGGGGTGCTCCCCAGCCTCAACATCGAATCCATGCGGATGGGCTGCATGGTGGCCCAGGCCCTGAACTGCACAATCCCCGAAAAAACCTGGTTTGAACGGAAACAGTACTTCTACCCCGACATGCCCAAGAACTACCAGATCTCCCAGTTCGCCTCCCCCCTGGGGCAGAACGGTTTTGTGGAACTGGCGGGGAGAACCGGGGACCGGGAAATCAAAAAACAGGTACGGATCAAGGAATGCCATCTGGAAGAAGACGCCGGAAAGATGATCCATACCGGGGCCGTGTCCCTCCTGGACTACAACCGGGCCGGGGTATCCCTGCTGGAAATCGTAACCGAACCGGATATGGAAACCGGGGAGGAAGCGGAACTGTTCATCCAGCAGCTCCGCCGCACCGTCCGCTACCTGGGGGTCTGCGACGGCAACATGGAAGAAGGGAGCCTCCGGGCGGACGCCAACGTGTCCATCAACCTCCCCGGCCGGGGCCTGGGGCGCAAGGTGGAGATTAAGAACCTCAACTCCTCCCGCTTCGTGCGGCTGGCCCTGAACTACGAGATAAAACGCCAGGGCGAATATTTGGACGCGGGAAAGGCCGTAGTCCAGGAAACCCGGCTGTGGAACGAAAACCGGGACCAGACCGAAACCATGCGGCAAAAGGAAAACGCCCAGGATTACCGTTACTTCCCGGAACCGGACATTCCGGTCTTCCTTCCCGATGCGGATTTCCTCAGGTCCGTGGACCAGGCCCTGGTGGAACTGCCCCTGGACCGGGCCCGGCGTTACCAGCGGGACTTCGGCCTTTCCCCGGAACAGGCCGATTCCCTGTGCGAGGAAAAAGAAGGGGCCGATTACTTTGAGGAAGCCCTGAACCTGGCGGTCAAACAGGGCATGGAAGGCCGGGAAGCCGCCGCCAGAATCGCCAACTGGATTCTACAGGATATTAGGCACATCCTGAACCGGGAAGGCATCCCCCTGCGCGGCATCGGCGGCTTTAAGCTCAGCCCACCCCGGCTTGCTTCCCTGGCGCTGCTTGCGGGGCGCATCTCCGTCAAAATCGCCAAACAGGTTCTGGAGGCGGTCTTCACGGAAGACAAGGATCCCGAAACCATCGTCCGGGAACGGGGCTGGGAGATCCTCTCGGACCCCGCAAAGATAGCGGAGGCCGTAGGCGCCGTTAAGACCGCGGAGGGGGAAACCCTGGCGGAGGCCCGGGCCGCCCAAGCGGGGGGAAACGGCAAACGGCGTTCAACCTTGGCGGCCTACCTGGTGGGCAAGGTACTGGAAAAAACCGGCGGCCGGGCAGACCCCAAAATCGCCGGCGCCCAGATTGCCGCCCTTATCGATTCGCCGTAAGGCCCTATACCACCCGTTCCGGACCAGTGCCGGCGGCAATATGCAGGTCCCGCTGGGGGAACGGAATGTGGAGCCCCGCTTCCTCAATCCTGATCTTAACATTCCGCATCTGGTCCCAGTACACATTCCAGTAATCGTCAAAGGAAACCCAGGCGCGGATCATAACCGTTACGGCGCTTTCCCCCAGGGTTTGAACCAGAACCTGGGGAAGGGGTTCCTTCAAAAAGCGGCCCTCCGCGGCAATAACGTCCCCCAGCACCTTAAAAGCGGCGTCCAGGGAATCCGAATAGGCAATCCGCACGGGAATATCCATACGGCGCCTGCCGTTGCGGGTGTAGTTCTTTAACGGGGTGTTCCAGATGCTGGAATTGGGAGCGGACACAAACAGCCCGTCGGGGGTTTCCAGGATAGTAATAAACAGATTAATGTCCCGCACCGTGCCGCTGTAAGAGGAAAACTCGACAAATTCCCCCCGGCGGTAGCTCCCCAGAATCAGGATAACAATCCCCGCAGCAAGATTACCCAGCGTATCCTTCAGGGCCAGGCCTATCGCCACCCCCGCGGCCCCCAGAACGGCGATAAGGCTTGCGGTGTTAATCTCAAAGACCGTAAGGATCATGATCACCACGATAAGAAAGATACCGTAGCGCAGCACCATAGCCAGAATAGACGTAGCCGTCTCGTCCAGGGGAAGGGCCCGCGGAACCCCTCTCCGCGCCCCCGCCGCCTTCTTGATAAGCCGCTGTATCGCCCGGTTCAGGATTAAACCCGCAGTAATAATGACAATGGCGGTAATAATGTTCTGGGCAAATTCCAAAACGGTTCCGCTGTAATTTCCCCAGAATTGCACAAAACTTTGCTGTATTTTTTGCATATTATCCATGATACATGAAAAAACGGCCCGGCGCCAGATAAAGATCA
>JAIRXT010000195.1 GCA_031268125.1 Treponema sp.
CTGTACAATATCATCAATAACGTGTCTTCGATTGAAGTTGCGGCACAGGAAGGCAGCGCAGGTGTACCTGCTGCAAGCGATGGGATGAAAGCGGCTGCCGTTATGTTCGCGACTGTTCCTATTCTTATAGTGTATCCGTGGCTCCAGCGCTATTTTATTGCGGGGGTTTCCCTCGGCGCGGTGAAGGGATAAAACGCTAAATAAATTTTTTATTCGCAGTGGGGTCTAATACCCAGGAACCCGCTTCGCGGGGGAGCTTCAGGGCGGTTGAAATTAGTAACGCCAATAAAAAAAGGGTAATAGACCCCATGGTTAATACTGCCGCCGGTACCTTTGACCATTTTTAGGTTGAACTGTCATTTTTTTTGAATTCGGAATTGCTGGTTTTACCGCCGCGGCCATTGCCATTTTTTATTTCTTAGCCGTGGTAAAACCATTGCCGATCATTTCCGCAATGGGGACGCCAAGATCATCCCGTATGCTGATCCGGTAGACCGCCATGCTTTTCCCCTTGGACAGGCATACGGATGAGGCGATAAGGCGTTTACCCCTGGTGCTTTTCAGGTAAGAAATGCTGCAGGACTGGCCTACGGTGATTCCCACGGCGGCGCCGCAGACCATGTCCAGGTTGGAATGTACCGCAAAGGCCAAATCCGCCAGGGTAAAAATGGCGCCCCCCTGGACCGCCCCGCCGGCGTTCCGGTGGATAGCGGTAATCTCCATGCTGCACTCGACCAGGTCTTCCCGTACCGTATCGATCACCGCCCCCGCGGCTGCGGCCCAGCGGTCGGCGGAAAAAAAGGCCCGGAATTTGTCTAAATCAATATCCAAAAAATCCTCCATAGAGCTTTCACTCCGTAAAGGTTCCACGTTAACATGGTATTTTTGCCCCGTCAATGTTACAATGGGCTACTGTGCAGTTGCGGCCGGTTTTAGTTCAGGAACAGCGCCTCAAACTCAACCCTCAGCTTATCCAGTCGATAAAGCTGATGGAGCTGCCCCTGCTGGACCTGCGGGACCGGATTCAGGAGGAGCTTGAACAGAATCCGGCCCTGGAACTGGTAAAAGACAAGTCCACCGTTTCTCTGGAAGAAATGGTTAAATCCCGCCGGGAAGAAGATGCGTACTTCGACACCAGTTCCGATTCGGGCTTTTACCGGGGGATGGAAGCTTCTGATGAACGGCAGCGTTTTATCGAGGGGGTTCTGATTCGGCCGGAAACCCTGCAAGAGTACCTGCTCCAGCAGCTTCGGGTTGAGATCATAGACGATGAACTACAGGGAATTTGCGAAACCCTGGTTCGGAACCTGAACGACGACGGGTTTCACAAGGAACCGGTGGAAACCCTGTTTAAGACCGCCTCTCCCCGCCTTGGAGAGGCTCTGGATCTGGTTCGATCCCTGGAGCCCCGGGGTACTTGTACTTCCGGCTACCTTGAATCCCTGCAAATACAGTTGGGCTTTTTGGATAATCCTCCCCCGGGCGCGGGAGAAATCCTTAAACATCTTGAAGCCCTGCAAGAGGCCCTGAAAAAGGGAACAATTACGGAAATTGCCAGGAAACTGGGCAGAACCGAGGAAGATTTACAACTCTGCCTGGACTGTATCCGGGGTCTTCATCCTTTCCCGGGCCGGCAGTTCGCTTCCGGGGAAGTCCGTTTTGTGATCCCCGATGTCCAGGTAATCCACCGGAACGGAGAACTGATCATCGTGTTGAATAAGGAGGAAATCCCCGTTCTGGGAATCAGCCGGGATTTCCGCAAACTTGCCTCCCGGTCCGAAAAAAGCGACCGGGAATTTATCCGCAAAAACCTCCGGGAAGCCCACGGATTCATCAACTCGATCAACTACCGGAATCAGACTTTGCTGCGGGTTTCCCAGGCGCTGGTACTCTTTCAGCGGGATTTTTTCATCCGGGGTCCCAAATACCTTGCCCCCCTTAACCTGCGGGACATTGCCCAGGAACTGGAGATCAACGAAGCCACCGTGTCCCGCACCGCCCGGGGAAAGTATATACAAACCGAATGGGGCGTCTATGAAATTCGCCGTTTCTTCAGCAATTCCATCAGCGGCGCCAGTTCAGGGGGGTCTCAACATTCCAAAGGGGGTGTGAAAGAAGTGATTCGGGAGATCATCAGCGCCGAAAGGGGGAATCTTTCGGATCAGATGATCGCGGAACTCCTGTCAAAGCGGGGCATTAACCTGGCCCGGCGGACGGTAACCAAATACCGGACTGAACTTGCGCTGGGATCGTCCTATGAACGCTGACCCCTGATAATTTTTTACGGCTCTTTTCGGATTTGGAATTTGGAATTGCCGATTACCGCCTGCAAACCCTGTCAGGAATATCCTGACTGTGCTATTATGAAACGGAGGAGTCTGTTATGAACATTGATATCAAAGCCGTGCATTTCACCCTTAAGGACGAAACCAGGGAATACCTGGACCGGAAGATCGCCCGCATTCACAATGCGGAAAACATGATTGTGGATCTGCTTATCACATTGACCCATGACAAGGATTTTCAGGCGGAGGCAAAGGTGAACTTCCGCTGGGGTGTTTCCGTCCATGTCAAAGAAAACGCCTTTGATATTAACCCGGCGATTGATAAGCTTATGGACGTGCTTGATCAAAAGATCACCAAAGAGAAGGAAAAAGTTAAAGAGAAAAGATAAGCTGCCCGAAGAACGGGGGCATTAGGCCCCCGGACAAAACCGGCGCCGAATACAAAGGAGGAACCATGAACCTGTTTTTTATGACACCGGACCAGGTAGTGCAGATGACCCCCCAATGGCAGGGGGAACGGCTTCCCGACGGACGCCCCAAAGTGCCGGAATCGATTCTGGAACGGATGCGGCGGCTGACCCTGGAAGAGGCATGGATGTACGCCTGGCGGCTTAAATGGGATTTCCAGACTGAGGCCAACTTCAAGACTACCCACCCTACGGATAAGCCCCTGGTAGGCCGGGCCCTTACCATCGAATGTGTTCCCTGGCGGGAAGACCTCGACCTCTACTGCAAGGAGGAATCCCGCGGCTTTGGCTTTAAGGGCGAGGCAGGTAAAAACGATTACAACAAAGAAGCGGTAACCCGCCTGCAAAAAGACGATGTTATGGTTGTAGACTTCTTCGACAAGGTCCGGTACGGGACCTTCTTTGGGGGGAACCTTTCTACCGCCGTAGCCAACCGAACCCAGGGCGGCGGCGCGGTAATTTGGGGGGGCATTCGGGACATTGATCAGGTAATCAAAATTCCCAATCTGCAGATTTACTATCGCGGCGCCCACCCCACCCCCATCCGGGACTACGTAATGACCGGCTACAACCGGCCTACCCGCATCGGCGAAGCTACCTGCATGCCCGGCGACATTGTATTCGGCAGCGCCGGAGGCGTCTGTTTTGTGCCGGCCCAGTTTGCAGAACAGGCGGTTGATGCTGCGGAAAAATCCCACGTCATTGATATTTTCGGGTTCCAGCGCCTCAAGGAGCGGAAATACACCGCCTCGGAAATTGACCAGAGCCCCTGGCCCAAAAATATCTGGGAGGATTTTCTTGACTGGTTTACAACCGACGATGAAGCCCAAAAATACGAATATCTGAACTGGGACAACGATCCCCGCAGCGGCGCCACCTGAACAGTTTTTAGCAGCAAAGCTGCGGGCCCGGCCCGTGTTTTTTGTATCCGGGGCCCGGAAAACTCCGGGCCTATTTTAAGCTCAAGGAGAGGTAGCATGAGCAGCACAATGGTAACCTTTGCCAAGTACAACCAGGAGGCGAACAAAAATATCCTGGAACTGTTGAACAAACTTTCCAACGATGAACGGGAAAAGGAGCGGGGCTCCTACTACCACAGCCTGTCCGGCCTGGTCCGCCA
>JAIRXT010000268.1 GCA_031268125.1 Treponema sp.
GCCGAGTTCCCCGGTTTTTTCCTCCAGATAGTACCGGAAGTACCCTTCCTCAAGATAACCGGTGCTGACACATGAAAAAACAAGCGCCGCAAGGCCGGTAATGTTTCCGGGGCCTTCAATCCTGACGTTACCGGGAAGGCCGGGGAAAAAAACGGCCGCCCGGGCGACACAGACGCCCGTAAGAATCAGGGCAGGAAAGGCCAGCAGAAAGGCAAAAAGGTCCCCCCGGCCGGGCAGGGTTCCGGTCCGGCCGGATTTCCGCTGTAAGTACCAGATAAGGCCCAGGGCGGGCAGATTGTAGGCAAACGTCCTGATAAGCTCACGGTAAACGGAAAAAACCACCAATTCCGAGGGTGGATCATGGCGCAGGGCGCCGGGTAAAAACAGTACACAGTACAAAACAAGGGGTTCAATAAACAGATCCGAGGTGTTTTTTGGGGTTTTTAGCGAATTCCTTTCCGGAAACCGGGGGTGAGTCATTCCTTTTGACACTCCACTGGGGACAAGATATAGTTATTATAGCCCCGGGGTGGAGAATACCGTATATGCCGTTTCTTGTCCTGTTTATCTTTTGCGGAGTCTGCGCCATTGTTATTTTTTTCAACCAGAAATCCGGGGTTCAGGGGTCTTGGGTGCAGTTCTTCGCCAAGGGTACCGATGCGGGCTTTTCCATTAAAGAGATTGAACTGCTGCGGAAACTGGCGACAATGTGCAGTCTGGGGGACCCTGCTTCGCTGTTCTGGTCCCAGAATCAACTGGATCAGTGTATACGGACCCTGGTCAAGATCCAGCGGAACGGTTCACCGGGGGAAGACCTGGGGGATGAAGATTTTTTGTCCCGGCTTTACGAATACCGCAAAAAAATCGAGATGGAAAAGCCCCGGATAAAAAACGGCATCAGCAATTCCCGGCAGATCAGTGAAGGCCAGAATCTGCGCATCCTGGTTCCCGGCAGCGGGGTTTTCCGTTCCCAGGTGATCAGGAACGGCCCCCAAAATATTACCATTTCCCGTCCGGTAAACGACAAGGTCAGTTCAAATTTTGCGTGGACAGGGACAAAGATGTCCGTCTACTTTTGGAGGCCGGACGATGCGGGCTATGTCTTTGATACCGAAGCCGTAGACGAAGTTTTGTCCAAAGGTATATCGTCTCTTAAAATTTCCCATTCGGATTCCCTGTACCGGACCCAGAAGCGAAGGTCCATCAGGATGAAGATGCACAAACCGGCGTACCTGTACTTGATAAAGCCGGAAGAGGGGCCGGGCAAGGTTGAAACGGTCCCCGGGGCCAGGTGCTTTATGGAGGATCTTTCCGATACGGGCTGCGCGCTGATCATCGGCGGGCAGGCTGCGGCAGGCATGAGGATCAAAGTACAGTTCGCCCTGAACGGGGTTCCTATCTGCATGGGCGGGACGGTCCGTTCGGTGGATTATAAAGAAGCCGCGCAGCGTTCCCTGCTTCATGTGGAATCCGATCCGCTGCCGCTTTACGCGCAAAACAAGATACTGGGCGAGATCTTTGGCATGGAAGATTCCGAAGATGATCTCCCGTACCGTCTCTCCGGTGAAGCCGAAGAGACGGCATCCGTGCCCGCCGAGGTCATGGAAACCGTTTTGGGGCCTTCCGGCAGCGGCGGGCCGGATCAATTCCCCGGTTCCGCCGCATTCGTTCCCGCGGAACCTTCTTCCCCGCCGGTTTTTACGCCCGGCCCGCAGGAGGAAGACCCGGCTGCGGAGACGGCGGTTCCTCCGGAAACCGCGCCGGACGCCGAGCCGCCTTTAATGCCGTTTCCACCGGAAGGAGGTATTCTGTGAACGATATGGCAAAGTCTCTTAAAACGATCCTGTTTCCGCCGGATAACCGGGATTCTTACGGCCCTGACGCCGCAAAAATCCGCGGCAGGTTGCGGGGGATCCCGGCTCTGGCGTTTTTCCTTGTGCTGGGGACGGCGCTGGGGGCCCAGGAATCGATCCTCAATTCCTACCAGCGGAATTTTATGCGGGCCAGCCTTTCCACCAAGGCGGGAATCCTGCTGGACGCCGCCACGGATGAGCGGGCTTCGGAATTTATCGGCCAGCTTTACGAATACGCCCTGAATTTTTCCCTGCAAAACGCCGATATCCTGCGGGGCGATCCGGATCTCCTTAATCTGACGGTCCTCGCCGCCCGGGGGGCGGGAAACAAGGGCTATACCCAGAGCATTGATACCCTGTGGAACGTCTTTTCCGGTTTCCGGGATTCCCAAATTAGAATTGCCGCCCTTGACGCCTTGGCGGTTCTTGCCGGGGGAAATGCCCAAATACTGGAAAATCTAAATCAGTTTTTAGCCAATCAAAACAGCCTGTACCGGTCCAACATGGACGTGGATATTCCTACTATTTCTGCCTGTATAACCGCCCTAGGAGCCCTGGGGGGTGAAAGTTCTTTTTCGGTCCTCTTTGCGGTTATTATTGCCGGTTATCCTGAGCCCCTGGGGACCCAGGCGGCGGCGGCCCTGGAAAAGCTTCCCGGAGACACCAAGGCGAATCTAACGGCGATACTGCAAAAAAATCCGCCCGTTGAAAAACTGGCCGTTTTTCGGGCGGCCATTTCCGGCCGCAGAATGAGCGATGCGGAAAAAGGCGCCTTTGCTCAGACCGCGCTGGAAATCGGCATGCAAAAGGACGCCGGTAATGAGAACGCTCTGGCCCAGCTTTGTTCCCTGGCGGTACAGGCTCTGCGGGATTTCAAGTGGACCGGGGCGGCTCCGGCGGTGGTACAGTATTTTTACCAGGTCCAGTCGGACTACCAGGAAAACCGGACGTCCCAGCGGCGGGACCTGCTTTTGGAAGCAATTTCCTGCCTTGCCGTTATGGAAAGCTTCGACGCTGCCCAGACCCTTTCCCTCCAGCTGGGTTATCAGAATTCCCAGTTTGAACGGGCCGTCAGGGACGGAACCCTTGGCGGAAATGATGAAACCCTTGTGCTGGGGGTGATTAACGCCCTTGGCCAGTTGGGAGACAAGGTTGCCTTTGATAATCTTCACTACGTTGCTTATTTGGAATATTCGGAACGTATTAAGGCTGCGGCCAGGGAGGCTTTGAATAATCTAAAATGGTAAACCAGCATCGTCTTTTCCCCCTTTCAGCGCTTACTGGGGGGACGGTTCTTTCCTACTACGGGGCGTATCTTTGCCGCGATAATTTCCTGCCGGTGTTTTTTGTTTCCGCAGCGGTGTTGTTGTGGTCCTTTTTTGCGGCGATTGGTTCTCCGTTCATCCTGCGCCGGCGTTCCCAGCGGGGATTCTGTGTTCTTGGCGCCGCCTTTGCCGCCGGTCTTATCCTTGGCGCCGGTATTGCCGGCCGTATACCCGGCCCGGCGGCCACGGGCATTCCCGCCGGTAAAGTTACCGCCCTCGAAGGGTTGCTGCTGGAGGATCCCCGGAAAAATTCCGGCGGGAACGGCATGGCCCTGATCGAACTAAGCCGGGCCTGGACCCACGACGGGGCCGCCATCGGGGGCGCCGGGGTACAGAGTTCCGCCGCCGGCAAGGTAATGGTGATATTCCCCGGCGGCCGTTTAGAGGACCTCAAGGAATTCGGCAGAACATGCGTGGTGTACCTTGAGGGGAACTTTTTACCGCCCAGGCCGGGAGAAACAGGCCCCGGCATGTTCCGGGCAACGGGGGTCCACGTTGTTTCTCCGCCGCCGCCGCTGGAACAGTTCCGTACCGGCCTGCGGCAGGGCCTGGTTTCCCGCCTAAGCCGCCCGGATAACTCCCGGTGGGGAAGCCTTTCCCTGGCCCTGCTTCTGGGTGTCCGGGACAACCTGGATTCTGACATTACCCGTTCCTACCGGGAAGCCGGGGTTTCCCATGTACTTGCCCTGTCGGGCATGCATCTGGCGGTCCTTTCCGCCCTTATTGCCTTTCTTTTTAAGCCCCTCCTCGGCCTAAAACGGGCCGCCTTTGCCGGCGCTCTGTTTATCATAGCCTACGTGTTCCTGGTGGGTTCCCAGCCTTCTCTGGACAGGGCGGCGATTATGTACCTTCTGGGTGCCCTGGCGGTCATGTGTTCATGGGCGCGGAATCCCTCGTCCCTGCTTAACGCGGCTTTTATTGTCCAGATTATCAGGCAGCCGGAGTCGGGCATCGCCATTTCGTTTATCCTGTCTTACCTTGCCCTGTGGGGAATCCTCAACCTTGGGGGAAAAATAACCGCCCTGTTCCAGGGTAAAATCCCTCCCGCTGTGCTGGGGGGGCTTTCCGCATCCCTGGGGGCCTTTATCGCCACCGCCGCGGTCAGCGCCGCCAATTTCGGCGCGTTGCAGCCCGCGGGTATTCTATCGGGTCTGCTGATCGTCCCGGCAACAAGCCTGTTCATGATTTTGACCATCGGATACCTGGCCCTTGATCCGATCCTGCCCTTCCTGGCACGGCTGCTGGGTATGGGACTTTCCGCCCTTTACAAGGCCCTGGACATTACGGTGGGATTTTCCGCCGGCCTTCCGGGAATTACTTTGAACCCCGCGGCCGGTGCGTCCTGGCTGCCGGTGCTGGGCGTCTCGCTCCTGCTTAGCCTCCTGGTCGTCATCTTTGCCCGGCGCAGCGCCCTGGCTGCCGGCCGTATCCCGGTCCTTCCCTAAGCCGGTCATGGCCTCTCTTAATTACGATTCTCCCCTTGCCCTTAAAGCCCTCCTGGAGGAGCGGGGCTGGGGGATGCGGAAGAAATGGGGCCAGAATTTTTTGATTAAAGGCGCTATCCGTAAAAAACTGGCCGCCGCCCTGGAGATAGAGCCGGGGGACGAGGTTTGGGAGATTGGCCCCGGCCTGGGAGCCATGACGCGGGAGCTTCTTGAACTGGGGGCCAGGGTAAAGGCTTTTGAAATCGATCCGGGGTTTACGGATTTTTTACGGGGGGAATTCGGCGGGGCGGATTTTTCCCTGGTTCCGGGGGATGTGCTTAAAACCTGGAAAAGGGAGGCGGAAGCCCCTTTCCTCCTGGGGAACCTGCCCTACAACATTGCCGCGGTTCTTTTGGGGGATCTTATCGAGGGGAACCGGTTTTTCAGACGCATGGTAGTAACGGTGCAGAAAGAAGTGGGACGCCGTTTGACGGCCCGGCCGGGGGAGGCGGATTATTCGTCCATCACGGTACTTGTTGCCGGCCGGTACGATGTAAAGCCCCTTATGGTTATGGGGGCCTCGTGTTTTTATCCGCCCCCCCGGGTCGATTCGCTGGGGCTCCGATTCGATCTGCGGGAAAATCTTCCGGCCGCGGAAACCGGAGAAACTACGGCCGTCCCCCTCCTGTATCCCCTGGTGCGGCGGCTCTTTTCTTTCAGACGTAAAACCGTTAAGAATAGTTTAGGGGCCTTTGTGTCGTCCCGGCCCGGCGCGGGACCCCCTGCCGGGCAAAAGGATCTGGTTATGGCCGCCCTGGAACGCTGCGGGATAAGCCCCGGCGAGCGGCCGGAAAATCTGGATGTTTCCCGGTTTCAGGAACTGGCCCGGCAGCTTCAATATCTTGGTTTGAGGTGATTAATTGACCATCGCACCGGCTCTGGAAGCCATTGAGGAACGGATACAAAAGGCCTGTATTCGGTCGGGGAGAAGGCGGGAGGAGATACGGCTTATGGCGGTTTCCAAATTTCAGCCCGCCGCCAAAATAGAAGAGGCTATGAACAGCGGCCTCCGGCTTTTTGGGGAAAACCGGGTTCAGGAGGCGGCGGAGAAATTCCCGGCTCTTACTGCCAGGTCCGCCGCGGCCGGTTTTCCCCTCCGGGAAGTCCACATGATCGGGTCCCTGCAGCGGAACAAGGCAAAGGCGGCGTCCAGGATTTTTGACTGTGTTCAGTCGCTTGACCGGGAGGAGATCATTACGGAGCTTGCCCTGCACGCAAAGGAACGGGAAAGGCCCCTGGCGGTGTTGCTGGAACTTCATACGGGGGAAATTTCAAAATCCGGTTTTCCCGATGAAGAAGCTCTTCTCCGGGCGGCGGAACAGGTTCTTTCCTCCCCCGGACTTACGGCGGGGGGGCTTATGACGATGGCCCCCTTCAACGCTGCCGAATCATCGATCCGCGCTTCCTTCCGTGCCCTGGTTCACGCACAAAGGACGCTGGCCTCCCATTTCCCCCAGGCGGACTGGTCCTGCCTTTCTATGGGCATGTCGGGCGATTTTGAGATTGCCGTCGAGGAAGGTTCCACCCTGCTGCGGATTGGCACGGCGATATTTGGAGAACGGCATCAATGACGGTATCAAGATGGAAACGCCGGTTTGTACCGGTCCTTGTTTTTGTTGTCCTGGGTATTTTCCCCGTTTCCGCGCAGAGTCCCGGAACAAACCAGACCGTTGCCCCGAACATCCTGCCCGATGTCCGTCCCCCCTCTCCCCAATGGGCTCAGGACCTGAGACGGGGGGAAATCGTCGCCTTTGGCAGTTTTCCCTTTACCATGTTTCTCTCCACCTTCGCGATGGATTCCTTCCGGTATTTCAGCAATGACAGAAACTCGGCTTACCTCCCCTGGCCGCTTAAAGGTCCGGGGGCCATCGAAATGTCCCGGCAGGAAAAGGGGCAAACCCTTATGATTGCGGCGGCCGCTTCCGTTACTATCGCCCTTGTCGATTTTACTATTGTGGCGCTACGGCGGCGCCGGGAACAAATGCGGGACCGCGGCGGGGAAATTCACATTACCCGCAGAATCATTGGCGATACGGAAACCGTTGCGGCAAGCCCGGGGGAAGCCGCCGGGGAAAACGCGGGGGAGGCAGGGAATCCCTGATGCCGGTTTTCTCCGGAATCGTGGAGAATACGGCGGGGCTCCGGCTTGACCGCTATGTTTCCGGGTGTCTTGGCCTCCTTTCACGTTCCCAGTTCAAGTCCCGTTCCATGATTGCTGCGGTAAATGGAAAACAGGCCAAACCTTCACGGATCGTAAAAAACGGCGATCATCTGGATCTTTCCTGGCGGGAGGCTGAAGGCCCGAATTTGGAGGCCGAAGACCTTCCCCTTAACGTAATTTACGAGGACCCCCATGTGATCGTCATAGATAAAGCCCAGGGGATGGTGGTTCATCCCGGCGCGGGGAATCATTCGGGAACCCTGGTCAACGCCCTGTTGTTCAGGCGGGCGGCGCTTCCCGGGGACCCCCTGCGTCCGGGAATTGTCCACCGGCTGGACAAGGATACCTCCGGGGTGATGATCTGCGCCTGGGACACGGAGGCCCTTGCCTTTCTTGCTGCCCAGTTCAAGGCCGGAACGGTACGGAAGCGCTACGCGGCGATTCTGCGGGGTGTTCCCGGGGAGGGTTCAGGACGGGTTAAAACCCTGCTCTGCCGGGACAGCCGGAACCGCCAGCGTTTTGCCGTTGGGGAAAAGGGAAAAGAGGCCCTCAGTTATTTTACCGTTGTCCGTTCCTGGAACACCCATTCCTTGGTACTCCTGCGCCCCCGTACCGGACGTACCCATCAGTTACGGGTCCACATGGCCTACCTGGGACACCCCATTGTGGGGGATCCCCTGTACGGTTCCGGGGATCCGTTGTTTCCCGGAGCGGCCATGATGCTCCATGCCAAGAATTTAGGCATAACCCTGCCGGGGGAGCAGGAACGGAGGGTTTTTACCAGCCCTTTGCCGGATCGTTTCCGGTCCTTGATTCGAACCCTGGAGAAAAAATAAAAATGGGCGGCCGCTGTTTTCCCCTGTGGACGGCCCCCCGTGTCATCGAAGAAACCGGCGCCTACGCGGTACTTTACAAGCCCCCCCGTATGTTCTCCGTTCCCCTGTCGGATGATCCGGCCGGCACCCTGCTGGGGTGGTTTGCCGGCCGCTGTCCCGCCGTTCTTGAGGCCGGAGGCCCCCGCAACCGGGAAGGGGGGCTGCTCCACCGCCTGGATGTTGAAACCGAGGGGCTGGTTCTCTGCGCGAAAACAAGGGAAGCCTTTGAATTCCTGCGCGCCCGGCAGACGGCGGGGGAATTCATCAAGGAGTACGGCGCCCTTGCCCACGGCGGAACGGCGGGGCCCGGTTTCCCGCCGCTTCCCCCGGCCCTTACCGGGGAAGGGCTTTTTCTTCACTTCCCCCTTTTGATCGAAAGCCGTTTCCGCCCCTGGGGGCCGGGAAGGAAGGCGGTAAGACCGGTGGTTCAGGGGCCGGCGGCCCCGGGGAAAAAGAACCGGCGGGAAATCGCCCGTTACGGGGACCATCCCTACCGGACGGAAATACTAAACGGCAAACCGCTTGCTTGCGGCCCGCAGGAAACCGGGGACCTGCATGTTTTCACAATCCGGCTCCGCCGGGGTTTCCGCCACCAGATCCGCTGTCATCTGGCATGGATAGGGGAACCGATCCTCAACGACGCCCTGTACGGCGGGAATTATTGTCCGGCTTACCGCCCCTCCCCGCTGCCCGGAGAACCGGCGGCGGCGGAAGAAAGGGAAAAACGTCCCATTGCCCTGCGGGCCCAGGGATTCCGCTTTCCCGATCCCGCCACGGGAGCGGAACAGGAATACCGGCTGCCCGGCTTTACAGACGGAACATAAGGCGGGCCTCAACGGTTCCGGCTTAAAATGTACTTTCGAATTTCCGCGGCCAGATAAAAAGAACCCGCTCCAAGGACGGGCAGGCCGGAGCTTTTTTCCAGGGCCAGTTCAACCGCCCGCACGGTATCGGGGATCAGCAGTAATTCTGTGTTTCCCCGCAGCTTTTCACCAAAGATCCGGTACAACTCCCCGGGATTGCTTTTTTTGAAGGTACCGGGGGTGGTAATAATAATGCGGGAAAAATGAGGCGCAAAAATCTCTGCCATAGCTGCGGCGCTTTTCCCGGCGGTACAGCCGAAAATCAGAATCCCCCCGCCGCCGTAGAGGGATAGAAACGTATCACGGCACTGTTCCGCGCTTTTGGGGGTGTGGGCGCCGTCGATGACCAGTTCGGGATTCTCCATGATCTGTTCAAACCGGGCGGGAAGGCTAAAATCTTCAAGCCCCCTCCGTATTTCTTCGGCCCCAATCCGGGGGTAAACCTGTTGTACGGCCAGCGCCGCAAGCCCCGCGTTGTAAGCCTGTACTTCCCCCGGAATTTTTACTGAAAAGCGCCCAAGATTCCCGCGGGGCAGGCGCAGATCGAATTGGGTGCCGGTCTTACATACCCGTATATCCCGGACTTCCGCAATGTCGGGGAAATACAGGAGGGGGGCGTCCTTAGCCAGGGCTTCCCTGCGGAACACCGCCAGGGCTTCATCCGTCTGGGCCGCAAGAACCAGGGGGGTATGGGCCTTGATGATCCCCGCCTTTTCCCCGGCGACAGCCTCCAGCGTGTTTCCCAGGTACTCGGTGTGTTCCAGTTCGATAAGGGTGATTACCGCTGCCTGGGGGCTGACGATGTTGGTGGCGTCCAGCCGCCCCCCCATGCCGGTCTCCACCACCAGGGCGTTGCAGCGGGCATAGCGGGCGCAAAGGAAAAAATAAAGAGTTATAAGCTCAAAAAAAGTAACGATTTCTCCGTCTTCCCGGGACGGATCAAAAAGATGCGCCCCGGCTCCTCCCCGGCTGTACAGCTTTTTAACAAGCTGCGCCAGTTCTTTACCCGCTTCAACATACACTGTTTCATCAAAAAAATAGTTCCCCAGGGTAATCCGTTCCCGCTTTTCCATCACATCGGGGGAACTATAACGGGCGGCCTTACAGCCCGCCGCGTTCAGAATGGCGGCTATCATTCCGGTAACCGATCCCTTCCCCTTTGATCCCGCCACGTGGATGGCCGGGGCGGCGGTTTCGGGATTACCGGCAAGATCGCACAGTACCTTCATTCGATCCAGGCGGAAACTTTTGTGGCTTTGTCCCCGGCCCAGGCCGATAAACCGGTTTATCCAGGCGAATACACCGGAGGAACCGGAAAATTCACCGGGTTCACCCGTAAGTAGTTCAGTCAGCGGCATTTTCCTATTCTAAAACAACGGCGGATGTTGCAAAAGGGGAATTGCCTGGAGTATGATCGGTTATGGACTCCGCTATGGATTACTCAGAACCCCGCTTGTCCGAATTTCTTGCCGTCCCCGGGTCCCGTGTATATTTTATCGGCATCAAGGGGACCGGGATGTGCGCCCTGGCGGAATTAATGTCCGCCGGGGGGGTCCGCGTTTCCGGGTCCGACCGGGGCGATGTTTTTTATACCGACAGCATCCTTACGGCCCTGGGAATCCCCTATTATGAAAGTTTCTCCCCTTCTCATATTCAGGACGATTTTGATCTGGTCATATATTCGGCGGCCTACTCGTTTGAAAGCAACCCCGAAATGGCGGAAGCCCGGAACCGGGGTTTGGCTATTATGAAATACAGCGATGCCCTGGGCCTTTATTCGCGGAATTTTGATTCCTCCGGTATTGCGGGCGTCCACGGGAAGACCACCGTTACCGCCATGTCGGGCCACCTTATCCGGGGCGCCGGACTTCCCGCCCAAATCCTTGCGGGAAGCGCCGTCAGGGGGTTTAATAACCGGTCTACCCTGAATTTGGGGAACAAGTATTTTATCGCGGAAACCTGCGAATACCGGCGGCATTTCCTGTCGTTTCATCCCCGCAGAATCGTTCTTACCGCGGTGGAAAGCGATCATCAGGATTACTACCCAACCTACGAATCTATCCGGGACGCATTTGTAGAATACCTGCGGCTCCTTCCCCGTGACGGGGAGCTTATCTATTGCGCCGATGATCCGGGGGTCCGGGAAGTAGTATCGCTGATAAAAAGTGAAGGTTCCCCGCCGGTTCTGGTTCCTTACGGCTTTACGGCGGAAGGCGGATACCGGATTCTTTCTTACAGGATTCAGGGTGAACGGGCAAAGATGAAGCTGGCGGGTTTTCCCCTGGAGCTTTCGCTGCGCATTCCCGGCCGGCACGAGGCGTTAAACGCCGCCGCCGCCCTGGCCCTTACCTCATCCCTGGTGGACAGGGAATTCGGCGGGGGAACTGCGGGGAGAGGCTGGACGGAAAAACGGCGGGAACAGGTCCGCAGGGAGCTGGAGGAATTTTCCGGCTCCAAACGGAGGCAGGAAATTCTGGGGGAAGCGGGGGGCATTCTTTTTATGGATGACTACGGCCATCATCCCACGGCGATTGCCGTAACGCTGGAGGGCCTGCGCTCGTTTTATCCCGGCAGGCGCATCATCGTCAGCTTCATGTCCCATACCTATACCAGAACCGCATCCCTGTTGGACGGCTTTGCCGAATCCCTTAACGGGGCGGATATCGTGTTTCTTCACAAAATATACGCATCGGCCCGGGAACAGTATTCCGGCGGCGTTACCGGCAGAACCCTTTTTGAGAAAACCTGTGAAAAAAGAGGCGGGGTGTATTATACCGATGATCCCCTTAAAGCGGAGGAACCGCTCAAGGGCATATTAAGGGCGGGGGATCTTTTTATTACGATGGGGGCGGGGAACAACTGGCCGCTGGGGGAGAAGTTGTACCATTACTATCGCGGGCAGGGGGGATAAATTCGATGAACAGCATGACCGGCTATGCCTTCCGGGAACGGCAGGAAGAGGATTACAGTCTTTCTGTGGAATTGCGGGGATACAACAGCCGCTTCCTTGAAATTAATTTTTTCCTTCCGCCCTATTTTTCTTCCCTGGAGCGGCGCATTCGGGAGTTGATTACCCCGGTCTGTGTACGCGGCAGGGTCGATGTAACGGTCCGTTACCGGGATCAAAATTCCCCCTTCAAGGTAACGGTGAACCATGAGGCCGTAACGGCCTACCGGGACGCCTTTAACAGCCTGGCCGAAATTCTGGGCGCCGGTGAAAAACCGGATATTAAAACCCTGATAGACCGGGAGGGAGTGCTGGAGCTGGAATGGCTCCGGGACGAGGACCGGTATTGGCGGCGAATCGAAGGGCCCCTTACAACGGCATTGGATCTTTTTACCGCGGAACGCTCCCGGGAAGGGCTGCATACACGGGAACATATTCTTTCCCAGATCGGCGTTATCGAAGCATCCTTACAACAGGTTGCCCTCCACGCGGATGAGCTTGAGTCCCTCATAAAAGAAAATCTGCGCAGCCGCTTTTTTGAACTTCTGGGGGATGCTGTTGACGAAAATCGTGTCCTTGCGGAAACGGCAGTTTTACTGATGAAGCATACGATTGCAGAGGAAATTTCCCGGCTTCAGTCCCATTTGTCCGAATTCCGCGCAGAGGCGGAAAAAAATCCCCATCCCGGGAAAAAACTTGACTTTCTCAGCCAGGAGATGAACCGGGAAATAAATACTATCGGCTCCAAGACGCCCCATATTGAAGTAAGCCGCGCCGTGGTGGAAATGAAAAACGCATTGGAAAATGTAAGGGAAGAACTTCGTAATGTGGAATAATATTATGGACGGTAAAACGCGGGGAAAATGTAAGATTGCCATATCGGGAAAAAGCGGCTGCGGAAATACGACCGTAAGCAGGATAGTGGCGGAAACAATGGGCCTGCGTTTTATCAATTTTACGTTCAGAACTCTGGCGGAAGAACGGGGGATTAGCCTTAAAGACCTTTTGGGAAAGGCTTCCCGGGACGACAGTTGGGACCGGGAAGTTGACCGCCGCCAGACCGCCCTTGCGCGGGAAGAAGGGGGCTGCGTCCTGGGCTCCCGCCTGGCTATATGGATGCTGCCGGAAGCGGATCTAAAAGTGTACCTCCGGGCACGGGCGGAGACCAGGGCGGGGCGTATCGTGAAGCGGGAAGGGGGAAGCCTGGAGGAAGTAACGGCCTTTACCGCGGAACGGGACCGCCAGGACCGGGAACGGTATCTGCGGATTTATCAGATCGACAATGACGATTACGGTTTCGCGGACCTGATAATCAATACGGATGATCTTACCCCTGATAAAATAGCCCTGCTCATAGTTGACGCCGCGGATGCCGGAGGAAAAGCAATCAAAACATGAGCGGCATTTCGTCCAAAGATACCGGCGTCTTTCAGGATGCCGTTTATTCCCATTACAAAAAGGAAGGGCGTGTTTTCCCCTGGCGGAATGATACCCGGCCCTGGGGCGTTTTGGTGTCGGAATTCATGCTCCAGCAGACCCAAACGGCACGGGTCGTCCAGTACTGGACCGAATGGATGAAAGAATGGCCGACCGTAAAACTTTTCCACAAAGCAGCTATGGAAGACGCGCTGCGGGCCTGGAACGGCCTGGGCTACAACCGCCGCTGTTATCATCTTAAAGGCTGCGCCCGGAGAATTACCAACGAATACGACGGGGAAATACCGGATAAACCGGGAGACCTGGAACAGCTTCCCGGCATAGGCCCCTATACCGCCCGGGCGGTACCCTGCTTTGCCTACAATATCCCCACGGTTTTTATCGAGACCAACATCAGGGCGGCGGTTTTGCACTTTTTTTTCAAGGACGAAACCGGGGTAAAAGACAAGGAAATCATCCCCGTTCTGGAAGCATGCCTTGACAGGACCAACCCCCGCAGATGGTATTACGCCCTTATGGATTACGGCGCCGCCCTTAAAAAACTTACCCCCAACCCGAATCGCCGCAGCGCCCACTATACCCGTCAATCGCCGTTCAAAGGTTCCTTCCGGCAGCTCCGGGGAGCCGTGCTGAGGGCCCTTGCCCAGGGACACGCGGGGGAAGAAGAATTGCAGGAGCGCAGCGGCATCGAAAACATTGTGGATCTGTACCAGGTAATAGAAGTTCTGGAAAAGGAACACCTGGTAGCCGAATCCAGGGGAATCTACCGGATTCGGGGCGAAAACGAACCGGAATGACAGCATGAATGAAATGGTGGGCCAGTTCCAGAACTATAGCAGGAATGTATGCCGGAAGCAAGTTCTTGGCTTTCCTGCCGGGGGCAAACACACCGCGCAGGGCGGTGGATTTTTCCCCCGGCGCCCCGTGTTGCTTGGCATACATTGCTGATAAAAGACCAGCGACATGACAAATTTCCCGATAGGGGGTAGTATCAAGGCAGAATCGAACTGTGGAGGAGACATGATGAATATTACTGCATTGGAAAAAACCGCCCTGAGTATCCGGGCCCTGAGTATGGACGCTATCCAAAAAGCTAATTCGGGGCACCCAGGGCTGCCGTTGGGGGCTGCGGAGTTGGGGGCCATGCTTT